>NZ_JBHJUW010000059.1:0-47979 GCF_042268205.1 Streptomyces sp. NPDC056160 | reverse complement strand
GTGCCGGGCCCGCAGCCGGGGCGCTCTTCGGCGTTCAGCTCACGTTGTTGTACGCGTTGCCCGTGTGGGCGTCCGAGACCGTGCGGGCCTCGAAGGGGCGCGAGGGATCGCCGGTGCCGGAGTACAGGTAGACGGTCTTGGTGCCCGGCTGGTAGGCGAAGAGGTCGGCCTTGCCGTCATGGTCGACGTCGCCGGCGCCGACGAGCTGGGAGTACGCCTGCCAGCCGCCGCCTATGCGCGTGCGCTGCGCGTAGGTGCCGTCGCCCTTGCCGAGGTAGAGCCACAGGACGCCGTCCTCATCGCGGGCGACGAGGTCGCCGGCGGGCCCTCCGGCGAGGTCTCCGACGGCGACGAGCTGGTTGTAGACGTCCCAGCCGTGGCCGATGCGCTCGCGGGCCTCGAAGGGGCGGGCCACGCTGCCGGTGCCGCGGTAGAGCCAGGCGATACCGCTGTGGTCGATGGCGACCACGTCGGAGCGGTCGTCACCGGTGAGGTCGCTGCCGCCGGTGATGTGCGCGTACGTCTGCCAGCCCGGGCCGACCCGCACGCGGCTGGAGAAGTTGCCGTCCTCCTGGCCCGAGTAGAGCCAGAGCACCCCGTCCATGTCACGGGCGATCAGCTCCGGCGTGGAGCCGGGGATCCCCGGCCCCGCGACGTCCCCGACGGTCTCGATCTTGTCGTAGGTCTGCCAGCCACCGCCGATTCGCGCCCGCGGGCGCCCGTCCTCGGCGCTGTCCCGCCACAACACCCCCGAGGCGTCCCGGCCCAGCAGGTCGGGGAGGCCGTCGTAGTCGAAGTCGTGCAGGGCGGAGGTGGGAGTGCCGGCGTGCGCGAGGAGCCGCACGGCCGGTCGGCCGTCCGCACCGAGCGAGACGCGGTAGAAGCCCCTGCCCTGGGCCGAGCTGCTGCCCTGGACGATCCGCGCGGCGCCGTCAGGGGTGGCGGACGAGATGTCCGCGCGGTCGAGGAACCGGACCTTCTCGCCGGTCTGGATGTGCAGGGCCGTCGTCCCGTAGGCCACCCAGTCGCCGAGCAGCCCGATCTCCAGGTCCGCGCCTGCCGTGGTCCCCGGCACGGGGACGGCCGTCTCGGCGCCGGTGGTCCGGTCGCGGACGACCACACGCAGGGTGTTCGCGGCGGTGTCGTCCTCGACCCAGGCCAGGCGGTTGCCGGAGACCACGGGGTTCCGCGCCTGCTGCGGGTAGGAGAAGGCGAGGGTGGCGCCGGTCAGGTCGATGAGGCCCCAGCGCTGCTCGCCCTGCGCCGTCCGGACACTGAGCAGGCCGTGTGTGGCGTCCCCCGGCCGCACCCGCTCGTAGGTGGCCCCCTCCGGCATGCCCTGAACGGGCCGGGGTTCGGCGTCCTTGGTCTTCAGCCACAGCTTCGTGGCCCCGCGGATGAAGAGGGCCGAACCCGCCACGCCCGCGTAGAAGGTGTCCAGGCCGTCGTCGATCTCCCGCATGCCGAACCCGGTGCCGGTGGACATGTCCAGGACCCTTGTCCCGTACGTGTTGCCGGTGGTGAGGACGACCGTGTCCCCGGAGGTCTCGGCGAGCCCGTCGATCGTGTCGTAGAGCGTGTCGCGCGTGGCTCCGCCCGCGTACGGGGTCCACCGCAGTTTCGCCTCCTCCCCGTCGTGCGGGACGTACGTGATGAAGCCGAGCGAACCCGCGGATGCCAGCCGGGCGGCGGGCACCGACGGGAGCAGATCGCTCACCCCCGCCGCCCCGGCGGAGGGCGGAGCCGCACCCGCCGGGGCGGCGGTCAGCGCGCCCGCGCCGAGAGTGACGGCCAGGACAGTGACGAGGGCGGTGCCAAGACGGCGCCGGCCGGTGCGTTGGGACAGCAAGTAACGTTTCCTCCTGCACGAACGGGCTGGGACGCCCCACGTGCGCCCCCGCGAGTGCGACCACCGGGCGGGTGAATTGGTTGTACGGAACCGTGGCGGTCCGCGGTGGCCTCCCGGCGACGGCGGACGGTTCCACGACGAGTCGAGCGCGTCTCGAGGCGCTGACCGCCTACGACAGGGCCACGGCCCACGTGGTCGAGCCGCTGCGCTGCGTGGCGGCAAGCGGCCGGGGGCGGGCGACCGGCCGGATGCGCAGGGCACCTCCGGTCTCGCCGTCGAACTGCGAGGAGTACGGCGGCGGTACGGCCGCGGCGCCGGTGCCGTGCACGCCCTCGCGGGCATCGACCTCGCCCTGCCACGCGGCACGTCCACCGTCGTGATGGGCTCCTCCGGCTCCGGCAAGTCCACCTTCCTCCAGTGCGCCGCCGGCCTCGACCAGCCGTCGTCCGGCTCCGTGCGCCTGGGCGGTAGGGAGACGCCGACGCCCCGCCCCGGCGCCACCCTCACCGCGTCCCGTCAACGTGATCACGGTGGACTACTCACAATGGGGACTTCCGTTCACGTCACCTCGGCGAACCGCTGAGCCGGATCGGCCCAGCCCGGGCGCGCCACGCATCGACCAAACGCGCCTTCTCGGACAAAGAACGCGATCAAGCACCAAATTCCCTTAGGCGGCGAATCGTTCCGCTGTGGGAGCGTCGGCGCGCAGCACTTCCGACGCGAGGAGATTCCGTGATCTCGAAAAGCAAGAGGGCCCTCGGTTCCGTGGCCGTGGCGCTCGCCGCCGCAGCCGCGTTCACCGTCAGCGTGCCGAGCGGTACCGCCTTCGCCATCGACCACGTCCAGTGCGTGGGCGGCGAGAACTTCCTGAAGATCTGGTCGCACCTCGACGGCCGCGACAGCGTTGACTGCTACGCGAACGCCGGACGGACCGACTTCGGCGGATGGTGGGTCGACCGGATCTCCACGGGCAACAACGACCTGATCTACTACGACGTCAACGGCGACTCGGTGAAGATCGAACGCTGGCACGACATCACCTTCCCGAACCGCCCGCCGAGGGTCGCCGCCATCCAGATCCTGTGAGCGCCTGACGGTGGGCAGACGAGGCGCCCCGGCCGTCCAACGGCCCGGCGGCGCGGCGGCCCTGCGCTCCGGCTGCCCGGCCGACGGGTGGGGCCCGCCGGGTCACGTCTCCTTCCGGGGACGTGACCCGGCACCGGCGACTCCCGGCAGCCGGCATCGCCCTCGTGGACGTCCGCCTCGGCCGAGCCCATAGGAAGTCCCTATGGCCCCTGCTCGCATTACGTCTTTGCCTCTCGTCGTTTCCCGGCCCTACCGTTGAACCGCTCGACAAGGTGCTCAGCGCGATATCCCCGAAGGTAAATCCCGGATATTCAAGCTCTGCGCGCTTCCACGCGTACGTCCGTGCACACGCACCTGCGCACGCAATTCTTCATTCCGTCGAGCGGGTGAACGAATGACCGAGCACGATCGCACGATCGCACGACCGAGAGGACCGGTGGCATGACCACGATCGAGAACGAACCGGAAACGCGGGAACTCGCGGGAAAGCGGGCCCTGGTCACAGGTGGTTCTCGCGGAATCGGAGCGGCCGTCGTACGCCGGCTGCTGCACGCGGGCGCCGAGGTGCTCACCACCGCCAGGTCGGCGACGAGCACCGTGCCGGACGGGGCCGCCTTCGTGCAGGCCGACGTACGGACACGGGCGGGAGCGGAGGCGCTCGCCGCGGCGGCGCGGGAGGCGCTCGGCGGGGTGGACATCCTGGTCCACAACGCGGGCGGCGCCCGACCCCACCAGGACGCCTCGGCCATCCCCGACGAGGAGTGGCAGGATGCGCTGGACCTGAACTACCTCGCGGCGGTGCGTCTGGACGCGCTGCTGGCACCGGAAATGCGGGAACGCTGTTCGGGGAGGATCGTGCACGTCTCCTCCGCCGCGGTGCTCACCCCCATCGGGCCGTTCCTGCACTACACGGCGGCGAAAGCAGCGCTGGAGAACTACAGCAAGGGCCTGGCCCTGGAACTGGCGCCGTTCGGGATCCGGGTCAACACCGTCTCTCCCGGCCGGGTCGCAACTCCCGGCGGCGAAGCGACGAGGGAGGAGTGGGCGCGCCTTGCCGGGGGCCCGGCCCAGGTCAACGCCGACGACACGACCCCGCTGGGGCGCGACGGCCGGCCCGAGGACATCGCCGAGGCGGTGCTGTTCCTCGTGTCCGACCGGGCGAGCTGGCTGACCGGGAGCAACGTCATCGTGGACGGCGGAGAATTCCCGAGGGGCTGACGCCACGAAATCCGACGAAGCCGATCGCGAAACCGGTTCCGATTTCCGGTCCCGATTTCCGGTTCCGGTTCCAGTTCCGGTTTCGACGGGAAGAATGCGGACGGCCCCGCATCATTTTCCTTCCCGTTTCTTCCCGGTGCGCCGTCAGGAAACCGATGAGAAGGAAGCCGAGCCGGACGGCCAGTTCTGCTGACGCAGGAGTTCGAGCAGGGCCGTCTCCGCCGGGCCCGCGCCGCGCCGGAGCACGGCGATGACGGGCTGGGACACGACCGGGAACACCGGGCGGACGAGGTGCTCGTGACCGTCGGGCACCGCGGAGGCCGGGACGAGTGTCACCCCCAGCCCGTGAGCGGCCCAGCGCACGGCCGTGGCCGTCTGGGACACCCGGGCGGCCGTGGCCGGCGTCAGGCCGTTCTCCCGCAGCACGTTCAGCAGTACGCCGTCCAGCGCGCTGTCACGGTCGAACCGCACCCACGGCTCGCCCTTCAGCTCGCGCAACTCGACTCGTTCGGCGACGAGTTGCCGGTGCCCGGCGCCCAGCACCACGGCGAACTCCTCGTCGCCCAGGTGATGGGCGTCGGCGGGGCTCTGCTCGCACGCCGCCATCAGGGTGAGGTCCAGGACGCCCCGGCGGCACAGCCGGTCCAGCTCGGCGGAGCTGGGCTCCTCGAAGACGGTGACCTCCAGCCGCGGGTAACGGCGGCGCAGCGCATCCAGTGCGACCGGCAGCTGGCGGGTGCCGAAGCCCATCTGCACCGCGACGACCAGCTCGCCGACCAGCTCCTCGGCGCCGGCCCGGGCCGTCGCCCGAGCCCGGCGTGCCGCGCTCACCGCGGCCTCGGCCTCCCGCAGGAACGCGCGGCCGACCGCGGTGGGCACCAGCCCGGTCGGAGTCCTGGCGAACAGTTCCACGCCGAGTTCCCGCTCCAGGCCGCGGATCTGCTGGGACACCGACGGCTGGGCCACGTGCAGCACCTCGGCCGCCGCCGTCACCGAACCCTCCGCGGCAACGGCCAGGGCGTACTCGAACTGACGCAGGCTCATCGGCCCCCGCCCCCTCTCGTTCATCGTCGTCATGGTAGGCGAGACGTGGGGGAGCCCCCCGGCCCCCTGCCGTCGTCAGGACCCCGTTCCGCCGGGCCCCGGCTGCTCAGCCCTCGCCCGCCGACCCGCCCGCCCCGGGAACGGACTCGTCGATTGACGTCGGCGACGAGTCGTCAGGCGACAGGGTCGGCCGGCGGTGCGACAGCAGTGCCGCCGAGGCGCGCCTCGTACGCCAACAGGCGCCGCTGGGCGTCCCGGTACGGGGTGGCCGCCGGGACCTGCTCCCCGTCGCGGACCGCCTCCGCGACGGCCACGGCCGCGTCGACCGCCGCCCGGTACGGCAGGGAACCGGTACTGACCCGCCGGACGCCGAGCCGGCCCAGCTCCGTGAGCGGGACACCCGGGAAGGCGAGCACGTTCACCGGGACCGGGAGCCGCGAGGTGAGCGCGCGCACGTCGCCGGGGGCGGTGGCACCCGGCACGAAGATGCCGTCGGCGCCGGCCGCCACGTACGCGCGGGCCCGGGCGAGGGTGGCTTCGACGGTGGCGTCCTCACCCACCCAGTAGGTGTCCACCCGGGCATTGACGAACAGCCCCGGCACCCGTCGCTTGACCGCGGCCACCTTGGCCGCCAGCACGTCGGCGGGCACGAGGCGGTCGGCGGTGCTGTCCTCGATGTTGACACCGGCCGCTCCGAGGCTCGCCGCGTAGGCCGCCACCTGCTCGGGGTCCTCGTCGTAACCGTCCTCGATGTCGGCGGACACGTGGACCGGCAGCGCGCGCAGCCGGGCGACGAGAGCGCGTGTCGCCTCACGTGTCGCGTGCCGGCCGTCGGGACTGCCGGCCGCGGCGGCGATCCCGAAACTGGTGGTGCCGAGCGCGGGGAAGCCCGCCTCGACGAAGGCGAGAGCCGATCCGACGTCCCACGCGTTGGGGAGGAGGAACGGCACCTCGCCGGCGTGGTGCAACTCATGGAACGACGACATGTCGGCGCAACCCCTTCGGTCGTACGGGCCGGGGCCGGGACCCGGCTGCGGCGTGAGCGGACGGCGACGTCGCCGTCCTCGCGGGCGCACCGCGCGGACACAACCGGGGCTCCGGGCGCCGCGAGGAGGTCAGACCCGGTCCAGGGGCCGGTGCGGCCCGCTGGGAAGCTCCGCATCGATCGGATCGCCGGGGCGCACCACGCCGCCCGCCTTCACGATGCTCATGATTCCGGCCTTGCGCACGATGTTCCCGGTCTCGTCGCGGCCGACGACCTGCTTCAGCAGCCCGTCCCGGAAGGCGTCGATCTGCAGGCAGGGGTTGCGCAGGCCGGTCACCTCCAGCACCGCGTCGTCCCCCACGCGCAGCAACGTGCCGACCGGCAGTCCGAGCAGGTCGATGCCCCGGGTGGTGATGTTCTCGCCGAGGTCGCCGGGCGTCACCTCGAACCCCTCCGCGCTGACGTCGGCGAAGAGTTCCTCATGGATCAGGTGGACCTGGCGCAGGTTCGGCCGGGTGGGGTCCTGCGCCATTCGTGAGCGGTGCTTGACCGTCACACCGGCGTGGACGTCACCGTCCACACCGAGCCCCGCGAGCAGTGTGATGCTGTCCCGGTTCGGCTTGGTGAAGGAGTACTCGCCGTTGCCGCTGACCGCGGTCACCGTCCCGCTCGGCGTGGTCCCGCTCATCTCCCGATCCCCTCTTCGGCGACGTCGATCAGCCACGACCCTAGCCGATGGGCTGCTCCGCGCACTCACGGCGCCGGCGGGGCAGGCCACACGCGCATCAAGTACCTTGTGCGACACCCAACTTGACGGCCCGGCGTACGTCGTCGGCGTAGGCCCCGGGCTGTTCCCAGGCCGCGAAGTGGCCGCCGGCCCCGTGCTCCACGTAGTCGCGGACGTTCAGGAACGCCTCGGCGTAACTCCGCGGCTCCGGTTTGGTGTCGCGCGGGAACACGGAGAACACGGTCGGCGTGTCGATCCGGTGCGGGAGGCTGACCGGTTCGGCATAGGTGGCGAAGGAGGTGCCGATCGTGCCGGTGACCCAGTACGCGCTGACCCAGGTGAGGAGCTCGTCCGGGGTGAAGGCCGCCTCGTCGGACCAGGACTCCAGCTTCTCGACGATCCACGCGGCGAGGCCGGCGGGTGAGTCACCGAGGGCGACGGCGAGCGTGTTCGGCCGCGTCGACTGCTCCGCGATGTACCCGCCCTCGGCCCGGAACCACCGCGCCGCCCGGCCGAGGTAGGCCACCGCGTCGGGCGCGAGCCCGGCCGGGTCCGCCGTGAGCGCACGCTGCGGGGCGACGTTCGTGAGGTGCAGGGCGGCCACCCGGTCCGGGTGCCGGGCCGCGAGGAGTTCGGCGACGGTACCGCCCACGTCACCGCCGGAGACCGTGTACCGCGTGTACCCGAGCGCGGCGAGGGCGTCCGCGACGATCCCGGCGATCCGGTCGGCGGACATGCCGGGCTCGGTGAGCAGGGCCGCGAACGGGAAGCCCGGGAGCGCGGGGACCACCACGTTCAGGTCCGCGAGCAACGGCAGGACGCGCTCGAACCGCAGCACCGAGTCCGGCCAGCCGTGCAGGAGTACGACGACCGGGGCGCCGGGATCAGCGGACCGCTGGTGGATCACCCGCAGCTCGGTGCCGCCCGCCCGCACGGTCTCCCAGGGGAGCGCGCCGATGCGGCGCTCGTGCACGCCCCAGTCGTACCCGTCCGCCCAGTGTTCGAGCAGTTCGTCGAGGTGGGTGCCGCGGATGCCGCGCGCCGCGTCGTCCCTCCACGGGGTCGCGACACGCCGCGTCCGCCGGAGCCGTTCCCGCAGGTCACGGGCCAATTCCTCGCCGCTCCCCACCTTGCCGCTCCCCGCCCCGCCGCTCCCCGTCTTGCCGCCCTCCGTCTCGCCGGCTCCTGCCCCGCCGCCCGTCGCCTCGTCGGACATCGCCTCGCCGCTCGTCGTCTCGGCGCCCAGTGCCTTCTCGTCCATCGCCTCGTCGCCTCTCGTTCCGCCCGCCATGTGTATCAGCGTACACATGATGTGTATGCTCGTACACATGACCACTCGCAACGCGGCCGCCACCAGGCAGCGGATCCTGGAGCACGCGCAACGCCGGCTCGCCCAGCAGGGGTACGCCGCGACCACGGTCAAGGGCGTGGCCGACGCCGCAGGGGTGTCGCCGAACCTCATCACGCGCTATTTCGGCGGCAAGGACGGGCTGTTCCTGGCGGCGACCCAGGTGGAGATCCCGGTCGCCGACTCCTTCGACGGTGACCGTTCCACGCTGGGCGCGCGCCTGGCGGCGAGCATCGTGCGGCGCTGGTTCGGCGCCCCCGGCGAGGCCGGCGAGGATCCGCTGCTCGTGCTGCAACGCGCGTCCGGCGAACGCCCGGAGGCGGCGGAGGCGCTGGCCTCCTTCCTCGACACGAACTCGCTGGAGCCGCTCCACCGCTACCTGCGCGCCAGCGGCCTCGAAGACGCGGACGCCCGCAGCCGGGCCGCGGCGATCGACGCCTTCGTGCTCGGCGTTTCCACCCGCCGCCGGGTCCTGCGGGGCGAACTCGGCGACCCCGCCGAACTCGAGGCCTGGCTGAGCACCACCATCCAGCGCCTCGCCGACGGGTGACCCGCGGCGGCAGGAAGGACGAGTCCGTCGCCGGCCGGTCACGCCGGTCGAGCGGCGTGGGGCGTACGCCCGCTTCCCCGGGCTCCTGCCTTCCCCGGACTCCCGGCCTGCCCTGACTCCGGCCTTCCCCGGGCTCCCGCCTCCGCCGCCGCGGCCGGGGGCGGTAGCGTCGCCCCATGGCTGACGTGCGGTTGACGACCTCCTCCTACCTCGTCCTCGGGATCATCGACAAACTCGGCGAGGCCAGTGCCTATGACGTGAAGGTGGAGGCCGCCGCGACGGTGGCGCCGTTCTGGTCGGTGCCGCACGCCCAGGTGTACGCGCAGTGCGAACGGCTGCTGGCGGCAGGGCTGCTGGCGCAGGTACGGCAGGAGAGCGGGCGCAACCGAAGGGTCCTGGCGCTGACCGAGCAGGGCCGGACCGCCCTGCGGGCGTGGCTCGGTGACCCGGAGTTCGTACCGGTGGAGGCCAGGGAGCGCGGCATCCTCAAGCTGTGGTTCGGGGGACGGCCGCAGGTGCTGGCCCCGGCGCAGCTGGAAGCGCACCGCCGCACCCTGCGCTCGTACGCCGAACTAGCCGAGGAAGTGGGCGAGTTGTTGGCCCCGGGGCAGCGCGAGGCGCTGGAGTTCGGCATCCGGTACGAGCAGATGATGCTCGACTTCTGGACGTGGGTGCGCAGCCGGGAGGACCTCCGTGCCCCGGCCGCCGGCGACTCCTGATCCGAGACGGACCGTTGACCCCGGCGGCGGTCCGCTCTACCGTCTCCATAGTCCAGGCTGGACTATGGGGCGCCGGCGAGCGGCGGGCGCGCCGGCCGTGTCGCCGTCACCGGCGCGGCCACCAGGAGGGGGTCGCCGTGCGTCGTCCGACGAGCAGGACCTGGCGTCGTGGCGCCGCGCTCACGGTGGCGGTCGTCTGCGTCGCCTACGCGCCGGTCGCGATGACGGGGCTGTGGCCCTACGCGCGCCCCGGCGCCCCGGCGTTCGGCGAATGGCTGCTGTCCCGCGCCGTCTCGCCCCGCTACGCCACCGAGGCCCTGGCCGGCCGGATCGCGCCCTACCGGCACACCCTGGTGCCGATGATCCTGCACTCGGTACTCGGCGGCCTGCTCATGCTCCTCGGACCCGCGCAACTGCTGACCGCGGCGCGGCGGCGCACACGTCTGCACCGCGCGCTCGGCGTGGCCTTCGCGGTCACGGTGTACGCCTCGATGGCGGGCGCGGGCCTGTACCTGGCGCGCACCGCTCCCGAGGACGCCTTCAGCGGGGCGGCCTTCTGGATCGTGCTGGCCACCCTGCTGGTGGGCACCGTGGCGAGCGTCACCTGCGGCATCCTGGCCGCCGTCCGCGGCTTGGCCGACGTGCACCAGCGGTGGATGATGCTGTGCTACGCGTTCCTGCTGACCGCGCCCCTGCTGAGACTGGAGTGGGCGGGCCTGCCCCGGCTGCTGCCGGGACTCTCCATGGCCGAGATCAACCAGGTGGCCCTCACGCACCTGGGGTCGGTGGCCGTGTTCGGCGCGCTCGTCGCCTCGCGCGGCCGGGACCGGCGCAGGGCGATCACGGGGATGAGCGGATCGTGGGCGCCGCCGCCGGTGCTGGCGGCGGCCCATGTGGCGGGCGCCGCAGCCCTGACCTGGATCGTGTACATCTACCTCGGCTCCGGAGCGGCCGGCCCGCGGCTGCTGACGGCGTACCTGCTGCCCTACGCCGCCTCCTATGCCGTCATGGCCGCCGGTGCCCGGCGTGCGGGGCGGCAGGGACGTGCCTGGGCCCGGGAGGAGTGGCGGCTGCACCTGACGGCCCTGTGCCTGGCGCCGGTGCTGTCCGCCGGCGCGGCCCCCGTGTTCGAGCACACCCTGCGTCTCGACCGGGCCACGGCGCTGACCGCCGCCGTCTCCATCGGCTGCGGTGTGCTCGCCACCGCCGCGACCTCGGTGGTGGCCCTCCGCCTCGTGCGCGCCCGCGCCGTCCGCCGAAGGACCGCCGCCGCTCCCGCCGCCCACCCCGGCTCCCGTGCCCCTTCTCCCACGGCGTGACCCGACGGCCCGATCCCGAACCCGCAACGTCCCTCTCAAGGAGCGCACATGAACCTGGACGCCATCGACGGCTCCGTCCGCAAGCTGCTCAAGCGACGGAAGCTCTTCCTCAAGACGGAACGGACCGACCGCACAGGGGAGATCGTGTACGTGTGCGTGGACGACGGGCACCCGGGCGGGTTCCCGGTGGGGCACGTCACGTCGGTGGCCGCAGGGGCGGCGTGGCTCGCGTTCGCCCGGGTGCGCCCCGACAGTCCCTTCGGCACCGAGCAGGTGGCCGCGGGACTGCCCGGCGTCGAGGACGCCCTGCGTGCCGTCCTCGACAACGCCCACTACGGGGACATCATGGCCGACCTGGAAGACGCGTCGGGCGTCGTCACGACCTACACCGCCACGGTGGACCGGGACCAGGCCGTCTGGCTCGCCAACCTCGACGAGCCCGGCGGCGTCACCCACCTCGGCAAGGGCCGGCTCCGCCTGACCGGCGCCGCCGTCGCCTACCTGCGCAGCCTCCCCGAACACCTCGGCTGCCACGTCGACCACAAGGACCGGCTCCACCTCGCGGACGACACCTACCAACTGGTACGCGAACGATGACCCGGTGGCCGGGGCGTGCGCTCAACTCCCAGCGCCCGCCCCGGCGGTGCTCTCCCGCACCAGCAGCCGGTGCGGCGCCCTCGTGTCTGCGGGCGGCGGGGCCGAACCGTCGATGAGGCCCAGCAGCGTGCCGACGGCACTGCGGGCGATCTCGGTCTTGTCCGGGGCGACGGTGGTCAGGGACGGCGAGCTGTAGCGGCCCTCCTGGATGCCGTCGACCCCGACGACGGCGATGTCGTCGGGCACCCGTACGCCCGCGCGCGTCAGGGCGTTCATCGCCCCGATGGCCAGCAGGTCGTTGTAGCAGAAGACCGCGTCGGGCGGCTCGGGCAGGGCGAGCAGGCGTTCCACGGCCTGCGCGCCGAGGTGGCGGTGGAAGCGCTGGGTGGGGACGATCAGCTCCTCGTCGACGGCGAGCCCGGCCCGCTCCAGCGCCTGGCGGTACCCGATCGTACGCAACTGGGCCGTCTCGCCGGTGCTGTAGGGCTGGTCGCCGATGGCCGCGACGCGCCGCCGGCCGAGACCGAGCAGGTGCTCCGTCGCCTCCCGGGCCGCGGCGATGTTGTCGATCGCCACATGGTGGAAACTGCCGTTGAAGATGTGCTCGCCGAGCAGGACCATGGGCACCCGGTTGGTGCGGCCGCGCAGTTCCTCCGCCGAGATGGTCAGCGGGCTCAGCAGCACACCGTCGAACATCGTGGCGCGCGACTCCCGGCCCAGCAGCTCCCGTTCGCGCTGTCCGTCGCCGTCGGTCTGGTCGAGCATGACGACGTACCCGTGGGCGCGGGCGGCGGTGATGACCTCCCGGGCCAGCTCGGCGAAGTACGGCACGTCGAGTTCCGGTACGACGAGGGCGATCATCCCGCTCCGGCCCCGGCGCAGGTTGCGGGCCACCAGGTTCGGCCGGTAGTCGAGTTCGTCCAGTGCCGCCTGCACCCGTGTGCGTAGTTCGTCGGAGACGGGCACCGAGCCGTTGACCACGTTGGACACGGTGCGGATCGAGACCCCGGCGCGTCGGGCGACGTCGCGGAGCGTGGAGCCGGCCATCCAGTTCCCCCTCACAGCCCTCACGGGCTCTTCCCTCGGCAGTATCGCTGGTCGGCACCGGTGCGGACCACCGCTGACGCAGGTTGATGTTACTCAGGTATTGCATCGTTGCAATATGCGCAGCATCATCTCTGCATCGTTGCAGAGCAGTTGGCGGTGACCGCGGACTGCCGTGCCGATGACGCCTGCGCGCGTTCCCGTCCGCCGCGTACGCGTCCCGGCCCGGCCGGCCCCCCGCGACCGCGTTCCCGCACTTCCGACACCAGGAGCCGACTCATGTCCAGACCGTCCGTCCCGCGCCGCAGCGTCCTGCGCGGCGCCCTCGGTGCCGGCGCACTCGCCGTCGCCGCAGGCCCCCTCGCGGCCTGCGCCCCCGGCTCCTCGGCGTCCGCACCGCGCAAGCTCACCGGTACGCCCGGCGCCTCGGCCAAGGGCGAGATCACCATCTGGAACCGCTCGGGCGACCTCTTCAAGGTCTTCGACGGGGCCATCGACGCCTTCCGCAAGGCGTACCCGAACATCAAGGTGAACCACCAGGCCGTCGACATCGACAACAAGCTCGCCAACACGCTGATCAGCGGCACCGACCTGCCGGACGGCAGCTTCTGGGACGACGCCAAGATCGGCAGCCAGGCCGAGCACCTGTACGACCTGACGGACCTGATCGCCCCCTACCGCGACAAGACCTCGGCGTACAAACTCTCCGTCAACACCGTCGACGGCCGCATCTACGGCGTGCCCTGGGACCTCGACCCCGGCCTGCTCTGGTACCGCGAGGACCTGCTGGAGGCCGCGGGTGTCGACCCCGCGGGCCTGAAGACCTACGCCGACCTGCTGAATGCGGCCCGCTCGCTCAGGGAGAAGAACCCCGCCGCCCGCCCGCTGCACATGGAGAAGGACCCCTTCCTCGGACAGCTGTGGCTGGAGATGCTCGCGGGCCAGCAGGGCACCAGCCTCGCCGACGCGCACGGCAAGGTGCGCCTCGACTCCAAGGAGTACCGCACCATCCTCAACTGGATCAGGGACGCCGTCGACGACGACCTGGTCACCCACGCCGAATACCTCAAGCAGGCCGACCTCGCCGCCCTGGAGAACGGGCAGCAGGCCCTGGTCCCCTGGGCGGTGTGGTGGTCCTTCGCGCCGCAGCAGCTGCTGAAGAAGACCAAGGGCAAGTGGCGGGCCGCGCCCCTGCCGGCCTGGACACCGGGCGGCGCGCGCAGCGGCGCCATGGGCGGCAGCAGCTTCATCATCCCGGCCAAGGCCAAGAACCCCGAACTGGCCTGGCTGCTGTATGAGTTCCTGTGCTTCAAGGAGCCCGGCTACAGCGCGGTCTACGGCCCCAGCGACATCTACCCCGGCGGGCTGACCACCTCCGTACCCAGCTACACCCCCGCCCTGCGGCCCGACAAACCGCTGATCAAGCCCGTGGCCGCGCTCGGCGGCCAGGACCTGTGGAAGGTCGCCGTGGACGCCGCCGCCTCCGTGCCGGCCGCGGCGCCCATCCCGGCCTGGTGGAACAAGTCGGTCGACTACCTCGGCGACAACCTCCAGCGGCTGATGGAAGGGAAGATGACGCCCGACGACGTAATCGACGACTCCACGAAGAAGATCCAGCGCAACCTGGTGGACCGCGCATGACACCCACGCTCCTCACCCCGGCCCGCCGGGAGCGGCGGGCCACGGCGCCACCGCGCCCCGGCCGCACCCGCCGCAGGCCCTTCCTCACGCCGTACCTGTTCGTCGCACCGTTCTACGTCGTCTTCGCCGCCTTCGGCCTCTACCCGCTCGTCTTCGCCCTCCAGCTGAGCTTCACCAACTGGAAGGGCGCGGGCGAGGCGCGCTTCATCGGGCTGGAGAACTACACCTACCTGCTCACCAGCGAGGAGTTCTGGTCCTCCCTGGGCAACAGCGCGGTGATGTGGCTGCTGATCGTGCCCGTGCAGATCGTCGGCGGCCTGGCCGCCGCGGTGCTGCTGGCCAACGCCAGACTGCGGCTGCGCGGCATGTTCAGGGTCGCGTTCATCGCGCCGTTCGTCACCCCGCTGGTGGCGATGGCCCAGGTCTGGATCGTGGCCTTCGACAAGAACTACGGCCTGGTCAACCACCTGCTGGGCCTGGTGGGCCTGCCCGACATCGACTGGCTCCAGTCCACCGCCTGGGCCAAACCGACGCTCGCCCTGCTGTTCCTGTGGAAGACCACCGGCTTCGCGATCATCATCCTGCTCGCCGGACTCCAGGCCGTGCCCTCCGACGTGTACGAGGCCGCCGCCCTCGACGGCGCATCCCGCACCCGGCAGTTCTGGTCGCTGACCCTGCCCCTGGTGCGGCGCAGCATCGCCTTCCTCGTCGTGGTGCAGACCCTCGCCGTGTTCCAGATGTTCGCCGAGCCCCACGTCGTCACCCAGGGCGGCCCGTACGGCTCGACCACGACCGGCGGCCTGTACCTCTACAACCACATCACGACGTCCGACCTCGGGACCGGCGCCGCGAACTCCTTCCTGCTGGTGCTGCTGGTGTTCGCCCTGTCCCTGGTGTCCGTGCGTCTCCTGCGCTCCCGGGACGAGTGACCATGACCAGCCAGACAGTGACCGCGACCGGGCGGACCGGCGAGCGCGAGAGCGGCAAGAACGGCGACGGCGCCGGGGGCGAGCCGCGCAAGAGCCTTTCCCGGCCCCGGCCCAGCGCCTTCCAGTACGTCGTCCTCGGCGTCCTGGCCGTGGTGTTCGTCTACCCCATCTTCTGGGCCGTCAGCTCCTCGCTGAAGCCGCCGGCCGAGATCGTCAGCGACCCGCTGCACTTCTCCCTCGGCTCCCTGACCCTCGACAACTACCGGGCCATGTTCGCCGACGTGCCCATCGGCACCGGATTCCTCAACACCGTGCTGGTCGTGGCCGTCAAGGGTGCCATGACGATGTTCTTCTGCCCGCTGGCCGGCTACGCCTTCGCCAAGTACCGCTTCCCCGGCAAGGACCTGCTCTTCGGCGTCCTGATGCTCACCCTGATGCTGCCGACGCTGGTGCTGATCATCCCGCTGCTCCTGGAGATGAGCCAGCTCGGCTGGGTCAACACCTACCAGGCGCTCATCCTGCCCGGCAGCATCGACGCCTTCAGCATCTTCTGGATGCGGCAGACCATCGCCGCGGTCCCCGACGAACTCCTGGACGCCGGACGCGTCGACGGCGCGAGCGAGTTCCGCATCTTCACCAGGATCGTGGCGCCCGTCATCCGGCCCGGCATCGCCGCCCTCGGCGTGCTGACCGCCATGAACATCTACAACGACTTCGTCTGGCCCGTCGTCGCCGTCAACGACGAGAGGCACCAGACCCTCCAGGTCGTCCTGTCCACCCTCGCGCAGAACGTCACCGGCAACCGCGTCGGCGCCGACTTCGCGACCGTCTGGGGCGAACTCCTCGCCGCCGGCAGCATCGCGATGCTGCCCGTGCTCGTGGTGTTCGTCCTGCTGCAACGCCATTTCATCAACGGGATCCTCGCGGGCAGCGTCAAGGGCTGACCGCCTCCTCGCCCACCGCCCCCCGGCCCCGCGCACCGATCGGAGCACACCCACCCCATGCCCACCCCCGGCATCCCCCGTCCCGAGTACCCCCGCCCGCACTTCGACCGCTCCCACGCCTGGCTCGGCCTCAACGGCACCTGGGACTTCCGCGCCGACCCCGACGGGCGGCACGGCGCCGACTCGGGCGACGGCTACGACCAGCGGATCACCGTCCCCTTCGCCTGGGAGTCCGCCGCCTCGGGCATCGCGGCGCACTGGCTGCGGGCCGCCTGGTACCGGCGCACGTTCACCGTGCCGGACCACTGGGCCGGGCAGCGCGTCGTCCTGCACTTCGGCGCCGTCCACCACGAGGCCACGGTCTGGGTGAACGGCACCGAGGTCGCCCACCACGTGGGCGGCTACACCCCCTTCTCCGCCGATGTGAGCGACGCCCTCACCGCCGGGGAGCAACTGCTCACCGTGCGCGTCCACGCCCCGGCCGACAAGCGGGACATCGCCCACGGCAAGCAGCGCAGCATGCCGCGCACCGACTACGACGGCGTCTGCTTCACCCCGTCCTCCGGCATCTGGCAGAGCGTCTGGCTGGAGGCCCGCCCCGCCACCCACCTCGCCTCCCTGCGGCTGCGCCCCAACCACGACCTGACCGGCATCGACGTCGAGGCCGCCGTAGCCGGCCCGGCCGCCGGCGGCGCGTCGCTGGAGCTGCGCGTGCGCGGCGAGGCCACCGCCGTGACCGCCACCGCCGGCCCCGACGGGCGGCTGTACGCCGAACTCCCGCTCGCCGCCCCCCGCCTGTGGTCGCCCGAGGACCCGCACCTCTACCACGTCGACGCCGAGCTGACCTCCGCCGACGGCACCGACCGGGTCGCCTCCTACACCGGTCTGCGCACCATCACCGTCGACGGCGAGACCCTGTACCTCAACGGGCACAGGCTGTTCGTGCGCGGCGTCCTCGACCAGGGCTACTGGCCGCACACCGGCATCACCGCCCCCGACGACACGGCACTGCGCCGCGACCTCGAACTCGCCGCCGAGGCCGGCTACAACCTCGTACGCAAGCACCTCAAGCTGGAGGACCCCCGCTTCGTCCACCACGCCGACACGCTCGGCATGCTCGTGTGGGCCGAACCCGCCTCACCCGGACACTTCTCACCGGCCTCCGTCACCGCGTTCGCCGAACAGATCGAGCCGATGGTCGAACGCGACGGCAACAGCCCCGCCATCGTCATCTGGGGCCTGTACAACGAGGAGTGGGGCCTGGACTGGGACATCCCCGGCGACGCGGCCAAGCAGCGGGCCACCGCCGAGGCCTACGACCGGATCAAGGCCCTCGACCCCACCCGGCCGGTCATCGACAACTCCGGCTGGACCCACGTCAAGACGGACCTGCTGGACTGGCACTACTACGACGAGAGCGCCGCCTCCTGGGCCACCACCGTCGCCGACCTGCTCTCCGGCGCGCGCGACGACTTCCCCGTCAAGCTCGGCCCCGACTACGTCGTCCACAAGAAGCTCGCCGTCCCCACCCAGCCGCTGCGCGGCCTGCCCAACCTCAACAGCGAGTACGGCGGCGGCTTCACCGGCCTGGAGCGCGCCTGGCACCTGCGCTGGCAGACCCAGGAACTGCGCCGCCACGACCGGCTCGCGGGCTACGTCTACACGGAGCTGTACGACATCGAGCACGAGAGCGCGGGCCTGTGGGACTTCCAGCGCGCCGCCAAGGACCTGGCCGGCGTCGACCCGGCGCACGTCAACGCGCCGACCACGCTCGTCCTGGACGTCACACCGGTCGCGCCGGGCCGCGACCTGCTCACCCCCGTGCCCGACTTCACGGTGGACCTGCGCGTCTCGCACCACGGCGGCGACCCGGTCGAGGGCGCCGTGCACACCGCCTGGACCCCGGTGTACGCGCCGGCCCCCCAGGACCCGGGCGGTGCCGTCCCCGGCTGCCGCGCGCAGGCCAAACCGTACGTCCTCGGCGCACCCGTGACCGTGCCCGCCGTCCTGCCCGAGGGCTGGACCAGCGGCCGTCTGCACCTGGCGCTGGTCGTGGACGGCACCGTGGCCGCCCGCACCGCCGTCGACGTGGACACCCGCACCGAGCCGCACATCGGCGACGACCCGGCCGCCGGAACGGACGGCTGACCCGGCACCACCCGACACCATCCGTCACCCCCGAAAGGAGTCGATCCGTGCGTACGCAGTCAACCGGACGCAGATCACCCGCCCTGCTCGGCGTCCTCGCCCTGCTCGTGGCACTGCTGTCCCTGTGGGCGCAGCCTGCCTCGGCCGCCCCCGCCGGCCAGGTACTGGCCTCCCCCGACCTGGCGGCACACCCGCAGGGCGACGACAGCTACCCGCGCGCCGTCCGCCTCGACCACGACGGCTCGTCCGGCCGGACCATGCTGGCCACCTACGCCCAGCGCAAGCAGGGCGCCGTCAACGTGCTGCCGATCCACCGCAGCACCGACGGCGGCCGCACCTGGAGCGCCGCACCCATCTCCACGATCACCTCGCACACCGCCGGATGGGACATCGAGGCGCCCGTCCTGTACGAGGTGCCGCGCACCGCGAACGGCCTGAACCAGGGCGACCTGCTCGCCGCCGGCACCGCCTGGAAGGCCGGCGACTACACCACGCAGAAGATCGAGGTCTTCAAGAGCACCGACCACGGGCAGAGCTGGCAGTACCTGTCCGACTGCACCCGCACCAGCGGCCTGCCGAACACCATCGGGCACGGCATCTGGGAGCCCTGGTTCCTGCTCGCCCCGAACAACACGCTGGCCTGCTTCATCTCCGACGAGCGGCCCGCGAACAGCCCCACCAACAACCAGGTCATCGGGCACTACACGTCCACGGACGGCGGACACACCTGGAGCGGCGCCCTCACCCAGGACGTCGCCTTCCCCGCCGACAACCTCGCCCGGCCCGGCATGTCCGTCGTCGTCCCGCTGCCGAACGGGACGTACATGATGGCGTACGAGATGTGCCGGGACGCGACCGACGCCGACCACGCCTGCGAGGTGTACACCAAGACCAGCCCCGACGGCCTGAACTGGGCGCCCGCCGACAACCCGGGGACCCTGGTGCAGACCGCCGACGGACGGCAACTGCTGCACACCCCCTACCTGGCCTGGACCCCGGGCGGCGGACCGCAGGGCACCCTGCTCCTGTCCGGTCAGCGCGTCGTCACCGGGCCCACCGGGAACAAGGCCGTGATGGCCGAGTCGGGCACCGTGGTGTTCGCCAACACCGGCCTGGGCAAGGGGGAGTGGACCGAGGTCGAGGCCCCGGTGCTGACCGCGCCGACCGGCGGCTACAACAGCGGTGAGCCCTCCTGCCCGGGCTACAGCTCACCGATCGTCCCGGGCGCCGACGGCACGTCCTTCCTGTACCTCAGCGCCACCTGGCTCGGCACCGGCAACCAGTGCCAGGTCCGTTTCGGGACCGGTGCGCTCGGCGGCCCGGCCGGCCGGGTCACGACGCCGTGGACGGCGGGCAAGTGCCTCGACGTCGACACCAACACCAACGGCAACGGCAAGGCCGCCCAGCTGTGGGACTGCAGCACGGCCACCGGCCAGCGCTGGTCCGTCGCCCCTGACGGCACCCTGCGCGCGTTCGGCAAGTGCCTGGACATCGACGCCAACGCCACCGCCAACTTCAGCAAGGTGCAGCTGTGGGACTGCGCCCCGGGCGTCGGCGGCCAGCAGTGGCGCCACCAGTCCGACGGCTCGCTGCTGAACCCGCAGTCCGGCCGCTGCCTGGACATCCCGTCCGGCGCCACGGCCAACGGCACGAAGTTGCAGATCTACGACTGCAACGGGCTCGGCACCCAGAAGTGGAACCTGCCCGCGTAACAGGTCACTCGAAGGCCGCGGCCAGGGCGTCGGCGAGCTGGTTCAGCACGTCCCGGGAGAGTCGCACGGATCCGGTGAAGGAGAGGAATCCGTGGACGGCGCCCTCGACGGGGAGGTGCCGGACCGGCACGCCGGCACCGGCCAGTGCGCGGGCGTAGTGGTCGCCCTGGTCGCGCAGCGGGTCGAGTTCGGCGGTGGCGATGACGGCGGGGGCAGGCCGGCCAGGTCGTCGGCTCGCGCGTCCCGCTGTTCCTCTTCGTGATCCTCTTCGGACTCTCCATGGATTACCGGGTGTTCGTGGTGAGCCGGATCAGGGAGGCCGTGCTCGCGGGCGTCCCCACCCGGCAGGCCGTGCTCGACGGACTCCGCCGGTCGGCGAGTGTGGTGACCAGCGCGGCGGTCGTGATGACGACCGTGTTCGTGAGTTTCGTGTTCCTGCACATCATCGAGCTGAAACAGATCGGATTCGTCCTGGCGGCGGCCGTGCTGCTCGACGCCTTCGTCGTACGGATCATGGTCCTGCCGGCGGCGCTGCTGCTCCTGGGGGAGCGGACCTGGTGGCCCTCACGGGCAGCCACGCGCACGGCGCCCGTCCCGGCGCCGGCCGCCGACGGACGGGCCCTGGTCGACGTACGTTGATCGGTATGACTGTTCTCGCCGACCCCCTGGCCGACGCCTTCCGGGGCACGTCTCTGCGCCGCTGGAACGCGGTGTGCTGGGTGCTGTCCGGTGCGATGGCCGTCGGGCTGGTGACGACGGCCCCGCCCGGCGGCACCGTGTACGTGGCGCTCGCGCTGCTCGGGTGTGTGGTGCTGTGTGCTACGCGGTGCTCGACCGCTTCCCGGCCGATCCGGTAGTCCGGCCCCGGGGCCACCTCACGGTGCTGGTGCTCGTACTAGGCGGACTGGCGTATCCGGGCGGCAGCCACGCGGCGCTGTTCATGGTGACGCTGCCGCACTACTGGATCTTCGGCCGCACTCCCGCATGTCGATGGTGTTCCTCGGGCTGGCGGCCGGCGCCACGCTCACCGGGGCCCTGGTCCGGGTGGGCTGGTCGGTGCAGTTCTTCGGCGTGACGATGGTGTCCATCCTGATCGTCGTCGCGGTCGGCGTGCTGATCGGACTGTGGGCGCACTCCGTTGTCGCGCAGAGCACCGAACGGGCGCTGTTGATCGAGGAGTTGGAGCGGGCGCAGGCGGAACTGCCCGAAGCCCACCAGCGGCAGGGCGCGGCGGACGAGCGCGAACGTATGGCGCGGGCCATCCACGACACGCTCGCGCAGGGCTTCGCGTCGATCATCGTGCCGGCGGAGGCGGCCCGTGCGGGCATGACCGACGATCCGGCGCGCAGCGCCCAGCAGTTGTGGTCGATCGAGTCCACCGCCCGGGAGAACCTCGTGGAAGCCCGGGAACTGTAGTCGTCGTGGACGATCACACCGTGATGCGGGCCGGGGTGATCGCCCTGCTCGCCGCCGAGACCAGCATCGAGATCGTCGGCGAGGCGGGCGACGGACGCGCGGCCGTCGAGATCGTCGCCCGGTACGACCCCGACGTGGCCCTGGTCGATCTGCGGATGCCCGTCCTGGACGGAGTCTCGACGACGGCCGAGATCGTCGCCCGCCACCCGCGCACCCGGGTGCTGATCCTCACGACGTACGACACCGACACGGAGATCGAGCGGGCGGTGGAGGCCGGCGCCATCGGCTACCTGCTCAAGGACACCACCCGGGAGCAGCTCGCGGATGCCGTCCGCGCGGCGGCGCGCGGCGAGACGGTGCTCGCTCCCCGGGTCGCCGAGAAACTGGTCGCGCGGATGCGGCGGCCCGTGCAGGATCCGCTGACCGACCGCGAGACCGACGTCCTGAACGCCGTCGCGGACGGCCTCACCAACGCGGAGATCGGCCGGCGCCTCGTGATCGCCGAGGCCACGGTGAAGACACATCTGCTCCGCCTGTTCGCCGAACTCGACGTGAACGACCGGACGAGGGCGGTGGTGGTGGCCATGGAGAGGGGCCTGCTGCGGCGCCCGTGAGGCTGCGCCGGGACCGGGTTCGGATCAGGGCGGTGCGGTCGCCGTCATCCTTGAGCCCGGGAGCGAGACGGTCGGCGTCGCCGGGCGCCGGGTGCACGGTGTGCCGTCGGCAGGTCAGCCGGATGTCCGGCACGGCGAGAGTGCCGGACGGAGGCGATCGCCGCTCGGCCGCGCACCAGCACCCCGCCCGTGCTGGTCGTCAGCCCTGGAGCGTGGGACGGACGACACGGCGAGAGTGCCGGACGGAGGCGATCGCCGCTCGGCCGCGCACCAGCACCCCGCCCGTGCTGGTCGTCAGCCCTGGAGCGTGGGGCGGACGACGATCTCGCTGACGTCGACGCCGTCGGGCTGCCCGATCGCGTAGCCGATGGCGGCGGCGACGGCGGAGGGCGGCATGGCGATCTCGTCGCGCTGCCTGGCCAGCACCGCCACTGCCTCGGGGTTCCCGCCCTTGCCCACTCCCTCGGTGTGGGTGAAGCCAGGGGAGACGAGGGTGACGCGCAGGTCGGGGCCGGACTCCTGGCGCAGCCCTTCGGTCAGCACCTTCACCGCCGACTTGGTGGCCGCGTAGACGGCCTGCGGGGACTTCACGACATAGGCCGCGGTGGAGCCGACGTTGACGAAGTGTCCGGAGCACTGGCGCCGGAAGACGGGCAGCGCCGCACCGATGCCGTTGAGCAGGCCCGTGATGTGGGTGGCGACCATGGAGTCCCAGTCGTCCTGGCGCAAGTCGTCGAACGGCGAGACCGCCATGGTTCCGGCGTTGGAGACCAGGACGTCGAGCCGGCCGAAGCGGTCGACCGCCGCATCCGTCAGGCGCTGGAGGTCTTCGCGGCGCGTGACGTCGACGACGAGCCCGACGGCCGAGCCGCCCTGTGCCGTGATGCGGTCCACCACCGCGTTCAGCCGGTCCTCCCGCCGGGCCCCGAGGACCACCTGCGCCCCCTGCTCGGCCAGATGGATCGCCGTCGCCTCCCCGATGCCACTGCTGGCGCCCGTGAGTGCGATGACCTTGCCCTTGATCCCTGACATGACGCGTCCTCGGTACCAGTAGAGTGCAAGTGGGGGAGCCCCCACTTGCCATGAGGCTAAGTGGGGACGCCTCCACTTAGCAAGTCGGCATGTCGGTTCTCGGTATGTCGGCAAGCAGGTATGTCGGTGAGTCGGCGCTGGAACGCCGAGGAGCGCCGAGGAACGTCGAGGAAAGTCGAAGAGCCGGGGCGTCGGAGAACCCGGGAAGGGATGGCGAGCGCTGATGGTCGAGGGAGCGCAGCGGCCGTTGCGGGCTGACGCACGGCGTAACCGGGAGAAGATCCTCAAGGCCGCGGTGCGCCTGTTCGCGGCGGAGGGGCTCGACGTCCACCTGGAGCGCATCGCCAAGGAGGCGGGGGTGGGCAGTGCCACGCTGTACCGCAACTTCCCCACCCGGGAAGCACTGGTCGAGGCCGTCTACCGCAACGAGGTGGCCCGGCTGTGCGACGCGGTCCCCGCCCTGCTGGCGGCGGGGCCTCCCTTGGAGGCCCTGCGCGCCTGGACCCGTCTTTTCATGGACTACGTGAGGGCCAAGTACGGCATGATCGACGCGCTGCGCGCCATCGCCGCGACGGGGAACAGCCCGTACGGCCACAGCCGGGAAATGATCCATGCCGCCCTGAGCACGCTCATGGACGCGTGTGTGGCCGCCGGGGAGATCCGCACCGACATCGGACCCACCGACATGAGCGCCGCCCTCGAGGGCATCGCCGTCACCTCGGCGGGCCCCGAGCAGCGGCAGCAAGCGGAACGCCTGCTCGATCTCACCCTGGACGGCCTGAAGATCCGCCCGTGAGGGACGGAAACCGGGAGCGTGGCCCCTGGGACGTGCGGGTCAGCCGCCCTGGCCGGCGCTGCCCATCGGGCCGACCTTCACCGAGGAGGCGCTGTCCTCCGTCGCGGGCAGCGTGGCGGCGCCCGGCCAGGCGAGGGTGACCGTCTTGGTCTCGTCCGGCGGGGTCACCAGCAGCCCGGTGATGCGGACGCCGGAGCCGCCCGTCCTGTTGATCGGGTACTGGATGCCGAAGTACGTCGACTGCCCGTCCTTGAGGACGGTCCGGCCGGCCTTCTCCCCCGTGCGCTTCGCGGACAGCGACCCCGCGTTGGTCTTCAGGTCGACGCCCGCGTACCCGGACAGCGTGCAGTCCCGGCCGCCGCGGTTCTTCAGCCGCACCGCGACGGTGCCCTCGGGGTCGCCGCTGACGGTGCTGTCCGTCGCCGTGATCTCCAGCTCGTCGGTGCGGCACTTGCCGGCCTTGCCGCTCCCCTCGGAGCCGGTCCCGGCGGCCGTGCCCGGCCCGCCGGAGCTCTTCCCGGCGGAGTTCGTCCCGCCGTTCTTCCCGCTCGTCCCGGCGGAGTCGTTCGCGCCGCCCTGACCGGAACCGCCGTCGGAGGCGCCCGATCCCGAACCGCCGCCCGAGGACGCCGCGGTGGACCCGGACGACGAGTCGCTCTTCCCCGCGCCGCCGTCGTCGCTCTGGCAGGCCGTGAGCGACAGACTCGCGGCAACGATCAGGGCTGCGAAGGTGACCTTGTGAACGCGCATCGTTGTTTCCTCGGGATCGGTTGGGGCGGCCGCTCGGTACGAGTCGGTACGGGCGAGTGTTTCTGATGACCAGGACCCGTTCCGCCCGGCCCACCGTTGCGCACAACCACCACCCAGTACATCCCTGTTACACGCACAACCAGGCACGACGCGACCGGAACGCGGTACTGCCTCTCCCGTGGCCGAGGGGTTCAGCCGGTGGTCGTCGGTTCCGTCGTGGTGGCGGCCGCGTCCTGGGTGGCGGCCAAGGAGGCGAGGAGACGCAGGCCCTCCTCGGAGGGTGAGCCGGGTTCGGCGGTGTAGACGGTGAGGGTGAGCCCGGGTTCGGCGGCCATTTCCAGGCCCTCGAAGGCGAGGGTGAGTTCCCCGACGGCCGGGTGGTGGAAGCGCTTGGTGCCGGTGCCGTGGTGGCGGACGTCGTGGGCGCCCCAGCGGGTGCGGAACTCGTCGCTGCGGGTGGACAGTTCGCCGACGAGGTCGTGCAGGTCCTTGTCGTGGGGGTCGCGGCCCGCCTCGGTGCGCAGGATGGCGACGGCGACGTCGGCGAAGGTGTCCCAGTCCGGGTACAAGCGGCGGGAGGCCGGGTCGAGGAAGTTGAAGCGGGCGAGGTTCGCCTGGTTGTGGGACGTGGCGTAGAGGTCGGCGTAGAAGGCGCGGGCGAGCCGGTTGGCGGCGAGGACGTCCATGCGGCCGTTGCGGACGAACGCGGGCCCGGCGGTGATGGCGTCGAGCGTCCACTGCAGGCTGCGGTGGGGTGTCCACTGCCGGCTGGCGCGGCGCCGGGGGCGGGTGAGGGCGTCGGAGCCGTCGGCGGCCTGGGCCAGGTTCAGCAGGTGGGCGCGTTCGGCGTCGTCGAGCCGGAGGGCGCGGGCCACGGCTTCGAGGACGGCCGGGGAGACACCGGCGAGACTGCCTCGTTCCAGCTTGGCGTAGTACTCCACGCTCATGTCGGCCAGGGCTGCGACCTCGCTCCTGCGCAGGCCGGGCACCCGGCGCCGGCTGCCGGCCGGCAGCCCCGCCTGCTCGGGGGTGATCTTCGCGCGCCGCGAGGTGAGGAACTCGCGGACCTCTTCACGGTTGTCCACCCCTCGACCGTACGTCCTGCGGGCGGTCCCAGGGATGTACTGCCGGTACACCCCTTGACGGTGACTCGCTGCGTGCGCGAGAAGCCGGTTACCTGGAAGACGTGGTGCTCGTCCGCGACCGTCCAGGCGACGGGCGGACAGCCCGCACCCGGTCCGGACGGCCCGTCCGCCTGACCGGCACCCCGCCCCGGCGTCACCGGTCGAGCCGGCCGGCCCACGCCTGAGCGCCCCCGAGCCCCCCGAGCACGCGAAGGAACCCCGACATGCGCGGCACCGTGATCCACGCCCCCGGCGACATCCGCTCCGAGAACCTGGACGACCCGAGGATCCTCCAGCCCACCGACGCGATCATCCGTACGGCCGTCACCTGTGTCTGCGGCTCCGACCTGTGGCCCTACCGCGGCCTGGAGCCGGTCGGCGACCCGCACCCGATGGGGCACGAGTACGTCGGCTTCGTGGAGGAGGCCGGTTCCGAGGTCACCTCTGTCAAGCCGGGCCAGTTCGTCGTCGGCTCGTTCGCCACCTCGGACAACACCTGCGCGAACTGCCGCAACGGCTTCCAGTCCAACTGCCTGCACCGCGAGTTCATGAGCACCTGCCAGGCGGAGTACGTCCGCATCCCCCACGCGCAGGGCACCCTCGTCGCCACCGACGACGTACCGGCCGAGGAGTTCTGGCCCGGGCTGCTCGTCGTCTCCGACGTGATGGGCACCGGCTGGTGGGCCGCCGACGCCGCCGAGGTCCGGCCCGGCTCCACCGCCGTGGTGGTCGGCGACGGCGCCGTCGGCCTGTGCGCGGTGATCGCCGCGAAGGAGAGCGGCGCGGAGCGGATCATCGCGATGAGCCGCCACGCGTCCCGGCAGAAGCTCGCCCTGGAGTTCGGCGCCACCGACATCGTCACCGAGCGTGGCGAGGAGGGTGTGGCCCGGGTCAGGGAGCTGACCGGCGGCATCGGCGCCGACAGCGTGCTGGAGTGCGTCGGCACCGCCGAGGCCATGCGGCAGGCCCTGCGCTCGGCACGGCCCGGCGGGAACGTCGGCTTCGTCGGCGTCCCCCACGAGGTCGCCGTCGACGGCCAGGAGCTGTTCTTCTCCCACGTCGGCCTGCGCGGCGGCCCCGCCCCCGTGCGCCGCTACCTGCCCGACCTGATCGACCGCACCCTGACGGGCCGGATCGACCCGGGCAAGGTCTTCGACCTCGCCCTGCCCCTGGAGCAGGTCGCCGAGGGCTACCGGGCGATGGACGAGCGCCGCGCCATCAAGGTCCTCCTCAAGCCCTGATCCACGGGCCTTGAGCCACAAGCCTTGACCCACGAGCCCTGATCCACGGGTCCTGATCCGCAAGCCCTGACCTACGGGCCCTGACCCACCTGACCCACCCCACCGCCTCCGCACAAGGACCGGCGCGTCACCGCGCGCCGTCCGTGCGCTCCCGCGAAGGATCGCCATGACCGCGTTCGCTCTCGTCGGCGCCGGCCCCGGCCTGGGGCTGGCCACCGCCCGCCGCTTCGGAACGGCCGGGCACAGCGTCGCGCTCATCGCCCGCGACGCCGACCGTCTCGGCCGTCTCGTCACCACGCTGCGACAGGAGGGGATCCAGGCCGGCGGCCACACCGCCGACGTCCTGGACGCCGCCTCGCTGACCACGGCGCTCGGGACGGCCGCCGACGAGCTGGGGCCGATCGAGGTGCTCCAGTACAGCCCGGTGCCGCGGGCCGACTTCATGAAGCCGGTCCTGGACACCGCCGCCGCCGACCTGGACGCTCCGCCGGCCTTCTCGGTCAAGGGGCCGGTCACCTGCGTGAACGCGGTCCTGCCCGGCATGCGGGCCCTGGGCCGCGGCACGCTGCTGTTCGTCAACGGGGGCAGCGCGGTACGCCGCGTGCTCCGCCGCCCTCCTGGCCACCGACCCCCCGGGTGCCGACCGACCGGCCCCTCGATCACCGACCGCACACCCGTCGACCACCGCCCCGCGTGCGCCGACCCGCCGGGCGGGAGCGGCGTCCCCCGCCCCGTCCGGCTCCGACAGGAACACCGCCATGGACATCCGCGTCACCCTCGACGGCCGACCCGTCGACGCGACCCTGAACGACAGCCCCGCCGCCCGCGACCTGGCCGGCCTGCTCCCGCTCACCCTGGAGCTGAAGGACTTCCACGGGACGGAGCGGATCGGCTACCCGCCGCGCAAGCTCACCACCGAGGGTGCGCCCGAGCCGGCCGTGGCCAGGGCAGGCGACCTCGCCTACTACGCGCCCTGGGGCAACCTCGCCCTCTTCCACCGGGCCGGCCACCGCCGCCGACGCCGACCTGCTCGTCCTCGGCCACCTCGACGCCGGTACCGGCCGACTGGCCCGGGCCGAGCGGATCACCATCGAGCCCGCCCCCTGACCACACGTACGGAAAGAAGTCTTCGATGCCCTCCGCAGCCGGGTCCGCCGCCGGCAAACTGCCCTTCGTCGTCTGGGTGCTCGCCGCGGGCACCTTCCTGATGGGAACCACCGAGTTCGTCGTCGCCGGACTGCTCCCCGAGATCGCCGACGACCTCGGCGTGAGCGTCTCGCATTCCGGCCTGCTGATCACCGCCTTCGCCATAGGCATGATCATCGGCGGGCCGACCATGGCGATGGCCACCCTGCGCCTGCCGCAGCGCCGGACGCTGGTCTGGGCGCTCGCCGTCTTCGCCCTGGGCCACGTCGTCGCGGCGCTGAGCACCTCCTTCACCGTCGTCCTGGCGGCCCGCGTCGTCACCGCGCTGGCCACCGGCGCGTTCTGGGCCGTCGGATTCGTGATCGCCACCGCCGCCGCCGGACCCGCGAACTCCACCCGCGCCGTCGGCGTGATGATGGGCGGCCTGACGCTGGCCAACGTCGTCGGCGTTCCGATCGGCTCACTCGCCGGGCAGGTCACCGGCTGGCGCGGACCCTTCTGGGCCCTGGCCGTGCTGGCGGCCCTGGCCGCCGCGTCCGTCGGCCGTTTCCTCCCCCGGACGGAGCGGCGGGGCGAGGTTTCCGTGCGCGCCGAGGTGCGTGCGCTGCGGCAGGGCAGGCTGTGGCTGGCGCTCGCCGCCGCGGTGCTGATCATGGGCGGTGTCCTGGCCACGTACACCTACATCACCCCGCTGCTGACCGACCGCGCCGGCATCGCGGCCGGTGCCGTGCCCCTGGTCCTGATCGCCTTCGGTGCCGGTGCTCTCGGCGGTACCGCAGTCGGCGGCCGGCTGGGGGACCGGCGTCCCATGGCCACGACGATCAGCGCCGCCGCGGCGACCGCTCTCACGCTGCTGGCGCTGATCCCGCTGTCGACCAGCCCCGTGGCGGCCGTCGTCCTGGTCTTCCTGATGGCGCTGACCGGGTTCACCGTCAACCCGGTCGTCACCTCGCTCGCCGTCCGCTTCGCAGGCGACGCGCCCACCCTCACCTCTGCCCTGACCACCTCGGCCTACAACACGGGCATCGCGGCGGGCTCCGCGATCGCCGGACGGGCCCTGGATTCCTCCCTCGGGCTGACCGGCCCGGCCCTCGTCGGCACCGTCTCGGCCGCCCTCACCCTCCTTCCGCTCATCGCCCTCGCCCTCGGCGGCACGGCCCGCACCGCCCGCACGACCCCCGGGCACACCGGCGCCACGGACCCGCGCAAGGCCGAGACGCCGCTCCTGAACTCGCGCTGAATCCCCTACGCCCGCCCCCACCGCCGATCTCCTGTCTCCGACCGCCGGCGCGACCGCTACGGCCGTCCCCAGTCCCCGTCCGCACCGTTCCCGTCAGGAGTGAGAGACCGTCGTGCCGTCGACCGCGTCGGCCACCTTGAACTCGCCCGCGCCGAGCCGTGGCCGGCCGGCCCATCGGGTGGCCGGGGACCGCCGGTAGGCGCCGGGAGCGCGCTCGGGTCAGGCGGCCGGGGCGGCGAGGTAGTCGCCGTGCTCCAGGTCGTCGAGCAGCGCCGGATGGGTCGGGGACCAGCCGAGCAGTGCCCGGGTGTGCGCGCTGGAGACGGGTCCGTCGAAGGCGTAGGCGGTGGCCATGAACGGGCTGACGAAGTGCGTGGCGGCCTCGTCGGGGGTCAGGGAGACCGTGGGGAGGTCCAGGCCCCGGGCGATCGTCTCGGCGATGCTCTTCAGGGTGACGCCGCTCTCGGCCGCCCCGTGCAGCACACTGCCCGCGGGCGCCTCCTCCAGCGCCAGCCGGAACAGGGTCGCCGCGTCGAGCCGGTGCACCGCGGGCCACCGGTTGGTGCCATCGCCGACGTAGGCCGAGACGCCCGTCCTGCGCGCGGTGGCGATGAGCATCGGGATGAAGCCGTGGTCCTCGGGCCCGTGCACGGTGGGCGCGAGACGGACCACGCTCGCGCGCACCCCGCGGGCGGCGAAGTCCAGGCAGGCCCGCTCACCGGCGATGCGGAAGGCGGCGATCCCGGCCGTGTCGGGCTCGTCCCGCTCCGTCGCCTCCCGGCCGGCGGGCATGACCAGGGTGCCGGAGGTGACGACGAGCGGCTTGCCCGAGTGTTCCAACGGCCGGCCGAGCGTCTCGATCGCGTTCCGGTCGCGCCGCATCATGTCGTCGAGGTCGGAGAAGTCGCCGCCGTAGGCCATGTGCAGCACGCCGTCGGCGGCTTCGGCGCCGGTGCGCAGCGTGTCGAGGTCGTCCAGGGACCCGCGGTGCGGTGCGGCCCCCAGCGACTCCAGCCGGGCGGCGGCGGCGTCCGAGCGCGCCAGGGCGGTGACGGTGTGGCCGGCGGTGACGAGTTCGGTGACGACCGCTGGGCCGGTCTGGCCGGAACCGCCGGTGACGAACACGCGCATGGAGCGTCCTCCCCTTTGATGTCAGTGACTGACGCTACGTAGCGCCAGTCACTGACCTTAAGTAGCGCCAGTCACTGACGTCAAGTAGTGCCAGTAACTGACATCAAGTAACGCCAGTGACTGGCGGTCGGGGTATTCTCGGGGGGTGCCACGAAGCGGAGCAGAAGCGCGCCGCCGCCTTCAGCAGGCGGCCCTGGAGCTGTACCGGGAGCGCGGGTTCGACCAGACCACCACAGCCGAGATCGCTGCCAGGGCCGGTGTCAACGAACGCACGTTCTTCCGGCACTTCCCCGACAAGCGCGAGGTGCTCTTCGACGGCGAAGCCGACCTGCGCGCCGCGCTGGTCCGGGCGGTGGCGGAAGCCCCCGAGGGGCTGCAGCCGCTCGATGCGCTGCTCCGCGCCTTCCGGACGGCCGGCCGGATCCTTGAGGAGAACCGCCCGTTCTCCGAACCGCGGCTGGCGGTCATCGCGGTGACGCCGGCGCTCCGCGAACGCGACCTGGCCAAGGCCGCGTCGCTCACCGACGCCCTGGCGGAGGCGCTGCGACAGCGCGGCGTCGCCGGCCGGCTGGCCGGCCTGGCCGCCCAGACCGGCTGGGCCGCCTTCCACCACGCGGCCCAGGCCTGGATCGACGATCCCGGGCAGAGCCTGGACGCACATCTCCTTGGAGCCTTCGACGACCTGCGCGCCCTCTTTGCGCCCCGCGCGTGCGGGCCTTCGGCCGCGGCACGCGTTCACCCGGGTTCTTGAACCTGCCGCGCCTTCGGGGCGACGTTCCCCCAAGGGGTGAACGGGCATGGAAATCCGCCCGATCAGCCGCGTCCGCGCAGGTGGCGACGCGGCCGGGCGCCGGGGCGTGCGAGCGGTCGGAGCGTCCGGTCAAGGAGAACGATCGATGTCATCGTCTGAACGGCCGGAGAAATCCTGCCGCGCATCCTTATGCGATGCGGTGAAGACGATCTAGCCTTCCGCGCATGTCTGATGTCTCCCGCCGCAAGGTCCTCGGCGCCCTCACCGGCGGCGCCGCGCTCTCCCTCCTTCCCCCGTCGCTGCACCAGGCGATGGCCGCGCCCATGCCGCGCGGCGGGATGCGTGCCATCGAGCACGTGATCGTCCTGATGCAGGAGAACCGTTCCTTCGACAACTACTTCGGAACCCTCAGGGGCGTCCGCGGTTTCGGCGACCGCACACCGCTGCGCCTGCCCACCGGGGCCGGCGTCTTCGAGCAGCCCCGGCGCCAGGGCGGCACGGTGCTGCCGTTCTCCGCCCGCCGCGCGGCCGTCGACGCGGGCCGCGAGGAGAGCGACATCCAGTACCTCGGATCGCTCGCGCACGGCTTCTCCGACGCCAACCAGGCCCGGGCGAAGGGCTGGTGGAACGACTGGGTCGCCGCCAAGACGCAGAGCACCATGGCTTTCTACGACCGCCGGGACATACCGCTGCAGTACGAACTGGCGGACCGCTTCACCATCTGCGACTCCTACTTCTGCTCCGTCTACGGTTCGACCAACCCCAACCGCCTGTACCTGTGGTCCGGCATGACCGGCTACGAGGCGGACGGCGTCAACCGGGCCGTCACCAACGCCGCGTACGACTACGCCCACCCCGGTTACACCTGGACGACGTACCCCGAGCGGCTGGAGGCCGCGGGCGTCTCCTGGCAGATCTACCAGGAGTGGGACAACTTCACCGACAACGCGGTGGAGTACTTCCGGCCGTGGAAGGAGATCGGCCGGAAGATCCTCTCCAAGGTCACCGGCCAGTACTCCACCACCGAGCAGTTCTACGACAGCCTGTGGAAGAGGACCGCGGAGCAGCGGAAGACCGCGCTGGCCCAGTTCCAGCAGGGCGTCGACGCGTTGACCGAGGCCGAGCGCCGGCTCTTCCTACGCGGCGCCTACCGCTCCGAGCCGGACACGCTCGTCCACCGGATCCGGTCCGACATCAAGAACGGCACACTGCCCGAGGTCAGCTGGATCGTTCCGACGGCGGCGCTCTCCGAGCACCCCAGCAGCTCCACCCCGGTCGGCAGCGCCAACCTCGTCTACGACCTCCTCGACGCCATCGCGAGCGACCCGAAGACCTGGTCGAAGACGGCGCTGTTCATCAACTTCGACGAGAACGACGGCTACTTCGACCACGTCCCCGCCCCCGTCGCACCGCAGCCGGCCTCCGGCAACAGTGACGACTGGTTCAACGGCAGTCCCGTCGGCCCCGGCCCGCGCGTACCGATGACGATCGTGTCGCCCTGGACCGTGGGCGGATTCGTCAGCTCGCAGGCGTTCGACCACACCTCGGTCATCCGGTTCCTGGAGCAGTGGACCGGCGTCCACGAGCCCAACATCAGTGCCTGGCGCCGCAGCGTGTTCGGCGACCTCACCTCCGCCTTCGACTTCCACCGCAGCCACCGGCAGCCCGAGGTCGAGCAGCCCGGGCCGGTGCCCGCGGCGGTCGCCCGCTGGAACCCCGTACCGCCGAAGGAGCAGTCACTGCCGCGGCAGGAGACCGGCACCCGCCCGACCCGCCCCCTGCCGTACCGGCTCTCCCTGCAAACCGACATCACCCGCTCCGGCTGCCGCCTGCGGCTCGGCAACCAGGGCACCGTCGCCGCCACGCTCACCGCCTACCCCGGCGACGGCACCGCCCCGCGCGCCTGGACGGTGCCCGCCGGCCAGAGCACCGACACCACGGTCGAGTACGGTGACGACGGCTACGACCTCCAGGTCCACGGCCCCGGCTGGTCCACCTGGGAACTGCGCGGATCGGGCGTGGGAGCCGACGCACATCTCGTCGAGCATCCCTCCGCCGGCCGGGTCGACGTGGTCTGCTCCAACCCCTCCCCGACGGCCCGCACCCTCCTCGTCGGTGAGTCGCAGTACGCCCACCGGCACGGCGAACCCGTACGCACGATCACCCTCGCGCCCGGAAGATCCCGTACCGTCAAGCTCCGCGTCCCGGACCACGGCTGGTACGACATCGCGGTCCTCGACCGCGGCGACCCGGCCTTCCTGCGCCGCATGACCGGCCGCGTGGCGGACGGCCGACCGGGGGTCACCGACCCGGCGACCGGCACCCCGGCGGCGCTGACCGCGACGATCGGTGTGCCCGCCGCGCCTGCGCCGCTGGACACGCCGTTCACGCAGGGCAACCCGACCGAGGTCGTCGTCACCGTGGGGAACCAGGACAGCGGTCGGCTCGACGGGCTCTCCGTCGCCCTGCTCGCCCCCTCCGGCTGGACGGTGGAGCGGACGGGCGCGGCCCCCGGCGGGCTCGGGGCCGGCAAGTCGGCCGACGTGCACTTCACGGTCACGCCCGCCGGCGGCGCCACCGCGGGCCGACTGGTCGTCGCCGCGCACGCCGAGGGCGGCGGGCTGCTCAGGCACGCGCAGGCGCGCTTGCAGACCGAGGTCGCCCCCGCCCTGAGCGTCACGCTGACCGGGCCCGCCGCTTCACCCGGCACCGACGGCGCCGTGCTCTCACCGGGCCGCCCCGCCACGCTGACGGCCACCGTCACCAACGCCGGCGGCACGCCCCTCACCGACCTGACCGCCACCCCGGCCGTGCCGGAGGGCTGGAGCGCCACGGCGAAGGGCGCCACTCCCACGACCGTCGCGGCCCGCTCGTCCGCGACCCTGACCTGGGACGTCGTCGCCCCCGGCACGGCCGCCCGCACCACGGCCACCCTCAAGGCCACGGTCACGGCGCGGCTGAAGGGCCGGACCATGGAGGCGTCCGCGTCCCTGCCCGCCAGGACCGGTCCGCTGATGACCGGTCACCTGCTCGCGGAGGACTTCGAGTCCGTCGCCCCCGCTCTCGCCCCGGCGGCCGACCTCAGCAGGCCCGGGCTGCTCGGATGGACCGGGACCCCGCCCGAGGGCTGGACGGTCACCAACGCGACGGGTATGCCGCAGGGCACGCGGGAACTGCAGGGGTGGACGTTCCTGTCCAAGCAGTTCTGGTTCCCCGCCGGACAGGACCGCCAGGGCTTCACCCGGTCCCTCGGGGTCGTCGCCGTCGCGGACCCCGACGACTGGGACGACACGGGCGGTCCGTCGGCCCGGGGCCGCTTCGACTCGACCCTGAGCAGTCCGGCGGTGACGATCCCCTCGGGCACCGCCACCCTGCACCTGGGATTCGACTCCCACTACCGGCAGGAAAGCCCGCAGGAGGCCGAGGTCGTCCTGGAATTCGACTCGGGCGCGACCGTCCGACTGCTCCACTACAGCAGTGCCTCCTCGGGCAACACCAACCAGGGGCTGGACCAGGAGAACCGGCTCGTCCGCCTCTCCTGCCCCGTACCGGCCGGCGCCACTTCGGCGAAGGCGAAATTCCGGATCTTCAACGCCGGCAACAACTGGTTCTGGGCGATCGACAACGTCCGCCTGGGCACCAGCCCGATCGCCGACGCCTGACCGGGCCCGTTCCCCGGCGCCTGACAGTGAGGACGTACGTGAGCGTTCTCCGGCGGGGTCTGACCCACCCGAACCGCTCGTCCCCCGACCCGTGTGGTCACGGCCGGGACCTGCGCACCGAAGGGGGCGGACCCCGCCGGCGGCGTCGGACACGAACGGCGCCGGGGCGATCGCCACCCCGGCGCCCGTCCGTCTCGGGCAGCCGGGCGGCGCGGGCACCGCGGTGGCTCACCGGCCCCCTCGGCCGGGCCCTCGGCGGCTGCTCGGCTCCGGGGATGCCCCCTTCACGCGGCCGCGCGCCGGGGGAGAGCAGGGTCGCCGTCGCGAGCCGTGTCCTCGCGGGAGGCGAGCAGGCCCGCGACGAGCTGGACCGCGAGCACAGCCCCCAGCGCTGCCATGGGCACCGTCCAGCCGCCCGCCAGGCTGTGGACCGCGCCGAGGCCGAACGGGCCCAGGGCGGCGACGAGGTAGCCCGTGCCCTGCGCCAGAGTGGACAGCGCCGAGGCGTGCGCGGCGTCGGGCGCGCACCAGACGATGAGGCTCAGGGCCAGACTGATCGCGGCCCCCTGCCCCAGGCCGAGCAGCACCATCCACAGGTAGACGAGGGAGACCGGGGCGGTGGCCAGGCCCGCGTAGGCCACCGCGCACAGCGCGACCGTGGCGATCACGGCAGGGGCTCGGCCGCCCGGGCGCCGCCCGAGCGCGGGCGTGAGCAGGGAGGCGACGATGCCCGGGAAGGTGGAGAAGGAGAGCATCCAGCCGGCCTGTCCGTCGGACATGCCCGCGTCCTGGAGCAGCGACGGTACCCAGGACAGCATCGCGTAGTAGCCCAGGCTCTGGGTGCCCATGAAGACGGTCACGGCCCAGGCGGTCCGGTCGTGGGCCAGGGCGCGCAGGCCGGGCCCGCCGCGCAGGCCGGCCGTCCGGGCACCCGGAGCTTTGGGGCTCGCGGGCGCGGAACCGTCGAGGACGAGCCGGTGGTCGGCCGCCTGGGCGGCCCGGCGGCCGCCGGTCTGCGGCAGCCAGAGCAGGAACGCGGCGATCGCGGGCAGCGCCCACAGCGCGAGCGTGTGCCGCCAGCCGGTCCCGAGGGCGTTCTCCAGGGGGATGGTCAGTCCCGAGGCCGCCGCCGCGCCGACGAACAGGGAGGTCGTGTAGAGGCCCATCATCAGGCCCGACCGGTGGGCGAAGTCGTGCTTGATCAGGCCCGGCATCAGCACGTTGGCGACCGCGATCGAGGCGCCCGCGACGACCGTCCCGGAGAACAGCGCGGCTGTGGACGGCTGGAGCCGGACCAGTACGCCGGCCGCCAGCAGTAGCATGGTCACGCCCAGCAGCCGGTGCATGCCCCACCGGCGGACCAGCGCGGGGGTGGCGAAGGCGAAGCCGCCGAAGCACAGGACCGGGATGGTGGTGAGGATCCCGGCGGCCGTGGAAGAGAGCGGCTGGCCGTGCTCGATGCCGTCCAGGACCGGGCCGACGCTCGCTATGGCGACGCGCAGGTTGAACGCCGCCAGCAGCAGCCCCGCCGCCAGGAGTACGAGACCGCCGCGACGGCCCCGGCCGACGGCGGCGGCAGCCGGAGCGGCAGCCGGTGCGGTGGCGGTCATGGCGGTCGGCGCGGGCGGGGCCGTGGTGGTGGTGGCGTGCCGCGTGGACGGGGTCGGTGCGGTGGCGGTGGCGGCCGGCGGGGCGGAAGTGGCGGGCGCGGTCCCGGAGGCGATGTCGGGGGCGACGTCGGGGTCCGGGTGCGAGGACTGTTCGTACATGGGGACCAGTCCACTCGCGACCCGCATCTGCGGTCGACCGTTATTCTGATTCATTATGCCGATTTTCCGCCATGCGGCCGGGGAGCAGTCCCACGACCTGGAACACCGTGAGCGCACCCCGGTCCACCGCCACGGCCAGGGCCACCTGATCTATCCGGCGCGCGGGGTGCTCTCCGCCTCCGCCTCGGGGCAGACCTGGATCATCCCGGCCAACCGCACCGCCTGGATACCCGCGCACTTCGACCACTCCCACCGGGCGCACGGGCGCACCGACATGCGGATCGTCTTCGTCGCCGCGGCGCTCGCGGTCCAGCTCCCGGACCGGCCGGCCGTGCTGTCGACCACCCCGCTGGCCCGCGAGGTGCTGCTGTCACTCACCGACCCGCACCCCGTCGCGCGTACAGCGGCGGCCCGCGACCGGCTGCGGCACGTCGTCGTGGACGAACTGGGGCCGGCCCCCGAGGAGCCGCTGCACCTGCCCGAGCCGCAGGACCCGCGCCTGCGTGAGCTGGCCCGGATCATGGAGGAGGACCCGGCGACGACGGCCACACTCGGCGAACTGGGGCGGGCCATCGGGGTCGGCGAGCGGACCCTCAGCCGGCTCTTCCGTGAGGAGATGGGCACCGGATTCACCCAGTGGCGCACCCAACTCCGGGTGCACCGTGCGCTGGTGATGCTCACGGCGGGCGCGGGCGTGCTGGAGACCGCCCACGCCTGCGGCTGGTCCAACCCCAGCACGTTCATCAACAGCTTCACCGCCCTGGTCGGCCAGACCCCCGGCCGGTACCGCCGCAACCTGCCCGCCGGGTGAGCACGTCGTGACCGGTGTGGAGATCCTGTCCGACGCCTCCCGGCCACAGACGGCCGGCACCGCTTCGCGGCGCGCGCCGGTGAGTCGAATTCCCGTCTGTTCCCCGGCGCGCCAACTCGCTTTACTGTTCCTTGCCTTGGGACGAACGGGGAGGCTGATGGACAGGGAGATGCCGATCGGGTGGGTTGTGGTGATCGCCTTGCTGTGCTGGTCGGTCTACGGAGTGTTCGTATCGATCCGCAGAACCGTGCACCGAAGGGGGCTGCCGCAACCGTCACTCGCCCCCGGCCAACTGGAGGCGTGTCAGGGCCAGGCGTTCCGCGAGATCTGCCGCCGGGCCGCGAACCCGGGCCCGCGCGTGGTGATGACGGACTACTTCACCGAGCGGGGATGGAACCGGGCGGACGTCCTGAACATCCTGGCCGAGCCGATCAAGCACAAGCTGATCAAGGTCAAGGGCTGGCGGTTCGGCGGGTACGGCGTGACACGCAAGGGCTGGACCGAGTACGAGACGAAGTTCATCTGGGCAGGAGGCGAAGGAGTGCACATCTCGTCCGCGTCGGGCGGTTTCCTCGTGGCGAACGTCAACAGCCCCCAGGCCGTGGCCCACGGCGGCTACGGCAACCGGGCACAAGGACCTGACATCTCCCACCAGCAACTGATCGACGCCCTGCGGACGGACGCGGACACCGCGACCCCTAACGAGGCGGTACGGGCGCGGGAGTACGCCGACGACCTGGCCTCGGCCGTCGACGCACAGGACACCGACAGGACCACCCGCATCCTGGGAAGGATCAACGCTCTCCTGTCCACGGCGACCGCCGCCTTCGCGCTGACCCGCGATCTGCTGCCGCCCGGCTCGTAGGGGCCCGGTCCCACCGCGGCCGGCGCCCCTCGGCGAGCTCGTGTCACGGGCTCTGCGGGCAGGAGCGGAGGAAGTCGAGGAGGGCCTCGTTCACCTCGGCCGGGCGTTCCTGCTGGGTCCAGTGCCCGCAGCCCGTCAGTTCGACAGGGGCGCGCCGCAGGCCGGGCATGCGGTCGCAAAGGCTCCTGATCAGTTCGGGCGTGCCGGGGAAGGCGGGAACGGGGTCGCGGTCGCCGTAGACGTACAGGGACGGCACGGTGACGACTGCGTCGGCCCACGGTGCGGTCAGTTCCCAGTTGCGGTCGAGGTTGCGGTACCAGTTGAGCGCACCGGTGAAGCCCTCGGAGAAGCTCTCGGTGAGCGCGTCGAGGTCGCTCTCGCTGAGCCACCCCGGCAGGGTCTCGGGATCGGGCATGGCTGCGAGCCAGCCCCGTTCGGGGTCGACGAGCGGCTGCTTGACGTCCCCCGGAGCCTCGCCGGACGCCGAGTAGAGGAACTTCCGCAGTGCGGTGCGCGTGTCCCGGGCGAACTCGGCGTCGGCGACACCGGGGCGGTCGAAGTAGTTCCAGTAGAAGCGTCCGCCGAAGGCCCTGTCCATGGCGGCCAGCGGCGGCTCCTTGCCCCGGAACGGCGGCGGCACGCTCAGGCCCGCCACCCCGAGGACCAGGTCCGGGCGCATCAGCGCGGTGTGCCAGGCGACCGGTGCCCCCCAGTCGTGCCCGACGACGTACGCCCTCTCCTCGCCCAGGGCCCGGATCAGCCCGACCACGTCAGCGACCAGGTGCAGGATCGTGTACGCCTCGACGTCGGCGGGATGGTCGCTGCGTCCGTAGCCCCGCTGGTCCGGTGCCACCACGCGGAACCCCGCTTCGGCCAGGGGAGCGAACTGGTGGCGCCAGGAGCGCCAGGACTCGGGAAATCCGTGCAGCAGCACGACCAAGGGGCCTTCGCCCTGCTCGGCGATGTGCAGCCGGACCCCGTTCACATGGACCACGCGGTGCTCGATCATGAGCTGAGCGTACGCGCCGTCGCTCGGCGCGGGCGGTGTCCTCCGCGTGGCCGGTGTCCTCACCGTCACGCTCCCGGACGCCTGTGAGGGCTCGTGCGCGCAGCGGCTCCCGCCGCCCGGTGCTCACCGCCTAGAGTCGGACGTCATGCGCATACTCGTCGTGCAGCACGACTCGGACCTTGCGGCAGCGATGTCCGGGTGTCTGCTCCGGATCGGCTACGACATCGACGTGGCAGCCGATCTCGCCGAAGCCGGCCTCAAGTTGGGCGGCGCCGCCTGGCACGGTCTGGTGGGCGACCGGGCGCAGCCCGACGGAGACGTCCTGCGCCTGGTCGCCGCCCACCGCCGGGCCGGCTGGACCGGTTCGGTCCTGATGCTCACCGCGCTCGATTCGCCCGGTGAAAGGGCGTCCCTCATCCAGCAGGGCGCGGACGACTACCTGGTCAAGCCCTTCACCACCGCCGAACTGGCCACCCGTGTGCGGGTCCTGTGCCGCGCCCCCGTGGTCGCCGACCGGGCGTCCCGGCTGCGCTTCGGCGATCTGGAGGGGGACGGGCACGGCGGCCGGTTCACCCGCGCCGGGGTACCGCTGACCCTGACCGGCCCGGAGGCCGCGGTCCTCCAGGCCCTCCTGCTGGCCGGTGGCGCGCTGGTGACGCGGGACCGGCTGGCCACGTACTGCGTCGGCGGACAGCACCGGCCCGAACCCCACGCGGTCGAGGCGCTGATCGGCCGGCTACGCCGTCGGCTCGGTGACCCGGACCCCATCCAGACCGTCCGCAGGATCGGCTACCGCCTGGTCGACCCCGCCTGAGACGGCGACTCGGCGGGCGGCCGAGGGGCCCGCGGCCGGGCCCGCGCTCACCTGCGCCCCGGGCGTCCGCCGACGCTCAGGCAAGAGGCCCCGGACACGTACGTGAAGCCGCCACGGGTGTCTGCGTGCTTATGCGGTGGACCGGGCCGCGTCAGCGGTGCCCGGCCGTCCGCCCGGGACGCAGCACGTCGAACCGGACGTCGTGCCACAAGGCGCGGCGCCCGGACGTGTCGTCGGCGGCCAGGCGGTCGCCGGGGACGGCCCAGAACCTGACCGGCGTGGCCTCGGCGGTGACCGCCGGCCAGCCCGGGTCGCCGGTGGCCGCGAAGTCGGCCCAGCAGCGGAGCATACGGCGGGACAGGGCACGGTCGTGGCCGTCTGGGGCGCCCCCGATGAGGAAGTCGGCGCCGGCGGCGTCCAGGTTGCCGAAGGCGAAGGGGATGTCCGCGGTGTGCCAGGGCCTGGCCTCTTCGCGCCTGCGGGCGAAGCGGGCCAGGAACGCCCGGCCGCCGGCTTTCGCGTGGTGCTCGGCCAGGCGGGTGGTGTACTCGCCGAACCGCGCGTCACCGAAGATCGTGAGGTAGCGGTCGAGCACCGGGGAGCCCGGCATCGACGCGCGGTAGCCGTCGACCAGGTGCGCCGGGAGGTGCAAGGCCTCGGCGAAGTCCGCCAGTTCGGCCTCGGTGACGACCTCCCGTACGGCTCCCACCGCGTGGAGGAACCAGTATTCGTCCAGGGTGTGGCACACCAGCAGGTCCACCTCCCGCGCGGCCCCGGTCCCGCGGGCGAGCGCGCGGAGCGGGTCCGTGTGCAGCGCCTCGCCGTCGACGACGGGTTGGAAGATCACCGGGTCGAAGGCGTGGACGGCCGCCACGGGGTCGGTACCGCAGCGCGCGGTGACCTCGTCGGAGGCGGCCACCAGCGCCTCGGGCGGCACGGACAGCAGTCCCGCCGCCGTCGCGGCGACACCGGCTTCCACCGCGATCCGCCCGGTGACCGCGGCGGCCAGCTCGACGGTGAAGAACGTGTCGGGCACGCTGTGGGCGATGGCCCGCCGGAACAGCCCCCGTGTCCGCTCCATGGCCATCAGGCAGGCCACCGAGCCGCCACCGGACGAGTGCCCGGCGACGGTGACGTTCCCGGGGTCGCCGCCGAAGGCCGCGATGTTCTCCCGGACCCAGCACAGCGCGGCGACCTGGTCGAGCAGCCCGCGGTTGCCGGGGAGCCCGGGCACCTGGCCGAAGCCCTCGAAGCCCACCCGGTAGTTGCAGCTCACCACGACCAGTCCGGCGCGGGCCAGGGCGCTCCCGTCGAAGTCCGGCTGGGCGGAGGAGCCGAAGGTGTAGGCGCCGCCGTGGATCCAGAAGAACACCGGCGACCCGCCACGGCCCGCGTGCTCGGGCACCCACACGTTGACGGTGAGGATGTCCTCGTCGCCGGGGCGCCACACCGGCGCTCCGGGCAGCTGCGCCGACTGCGGGGAGACGGGGCCGAAGGCGGTGCAGTCGCGGACCCCGCCCCAGGCCGACGCCGGCTCCGGCGCCCGGAAGCGGCGGGCCCCGAAGGGCGCGGCGGCGTACGGGACACCGAGCACGGCGGTGACACCGCCCCCGACCCCGCGGCCTCGCACACGGCCGCTCGTCGTCCGGAAGACCGCTTCCCCACCGCGTGGGCGCACGCGCCACTCACCCTTCACGGGCACGGACTCCCGTCGAGGCGAAGGCGGGTCACCGGCCCCCCGGGTCGGCGGGTTCGGCCACTCGGAAGCGCTCCGCGACGACGAGGGTGTCGTCGTCGATGACCGGGGTGTGTCCCAGGTACTCGCTCACCCCCTCGCTCCGGAAGAACGCTACGTGGGCCGCCCGCCACTCGGCCGCGTCGCAGTAGCCGCGGCCCTCCGCCCGCGCGAAGTCGTCGTCGATCTCCCTGATGGGAACCACGCGCACGTCGACGAGTTCGATCGTGACGGCCGGACGGCCCTCGGAATCGAGCACCGAGAAGCGCTGACCCGGCACCGGCACCGCCTCCCCGGCGTGCTCGTAGATCTCCAGGAGTCCCGTGAGCGCGGTCTTCCGGCCGCTCACGATCGCCGCCACACCGCGGTCGCGCTCCGGACCCGGGAAGGCGAGTTCAAGGGCCGGAAGGTCGTCATGTCCCATCCGGCGAATGTACGGAGCCCGCCCGCGTCGATCAAGGGCCACCGCGGCGTTGGCGCCCGCCCCACGGCGAGCACCGTGCCCCGGCAGACGGCGGCACCGTCCCGACGCGCGGTACAGAGGCCTGGCCCCGGCCCGTGTGACGCGTGTCGGGACGGGTAGGCGGATCAACCGGATCATTTGATTCCGCTTTGGTTCTGTCGTCGCGCGAAGCCCGAGGAGCACCCGTGAACAAGCTGATGCGACACATCACGACCGCGAGCATCACCGCCGTGGCCGTCGGAGGCACCCTCCTGGCCGGTGGGGGAGCGGCGGTGGCGGCCACCCCGCAGCACAGCGGCCGGCCCGGCCACCCGGCTCCGGTGGCAGCCCGTCACGAGCCCGCGCCACGGGCCGCCGCACACCACCGCCTCGACCCGTGGATCATGGACCAGCTGCGCCTCTTCGAGCCGGCTGTCGCCCGGCGGATCGCCGTGTACGAGCCCTGGGTCCAGGACCAGCTGGCGTGGTTCACCGCGCACGGGAACTGCGCCTGACCGACACGGGAGGCGGATCATGCCTGGTCGGCCCGGCCGCCGGCACCGAGCAGCCCCGTCGCTTCGAACGGCTCGGCGGCGGTGAGGAGCGGTAGTTCCCGGCGTGCCACCAGGGTCACCACAGCGGGCATCGCGGCACGTACGAGCTGGGCCGCGCGAAGCCAGCGGGGCACGTAGACCGAGGGGCGGCGCCGTTCGATCGCGGTGACCAGCCGGCCCGCCACGTGCTCGACGGCGTACACCTTGCGTGCGGGCGGCGGCATGTGGCCGCGCAGCTCCCGCAGCACCGGGTACTGGTCGCTGTCGCGGATCATGTCGGTGTCGGTCCAGTTGATGTACGCGATGCCGACCCCCACGTGCCGGTGGGCCACCTCTGCTCGCAGCGAGTGCGCGAACGACTCCGCCCCGGCCTTGGAGGCGCAGTACGCGCTCATCATCGGCGCCGCGCCGAGGGAGGCGAACGAGGCGACCTGGAGGAAGTAGCCGCGCGTGCGGAACAGGTCCTCGACGAACGTCCGGGCGGTGGCGGCACTTCCGATGAGGTTCACCTCGATCACCCGGCGCCACACCGCGGGGTCGGAGCCCGCGAACGGGCCGCTCTCGGCCACGCCCGCGTTCGCGATCACGACGGAGGGCGGACCGAGCCGCGCACGGACCTCCTCCCCGGCCCGGGCCATGCCCCGGTCGTCCGTGACGTCGACCTCCCAGCACTCGCTGACACCGGGCAGGGACGCCCCGAGCCGCGTCAGCAGCCGCTCCTCACGCCCGAGCAGCGCCACCTTCGCTCCCCGCGCGGACAGCTCCCGTGCCATCGCCGCCCCCAGCCCACGGGCCGCTCCGGTGACGACGGCCGTCCGCCCGCGCAGGGGGTTCTCGGTGACCGGCATGGAACGGTCCTCTCACGCGGCAGTGTCCGTCCCGCTCACCGTAAGGACGGACGGCGCCGACGGCATGCCGGGAGCCGTCGCGCCGGCCCCCGCGGGGCCTCGCCGGGCCGGCGGCGCCGCCCTGGGAGGCGCCCTGGCGCACCACCGTCCACGCCCGCCCTGAGCGTTTCGGCGGTGTCAGGCCGTGGCGTGGCGGCTCAAGGCTGCCTGCCGGTGGCCCTCGGGCCGGGCGCGGGGCGGTCCGCCTGCCGCGGTGCGGTCATGTCGAGCAGGAGCAGGGCGTCGTGGTCCGGGGTGCCGGGTTCGGCGGTGTAGACGCCGATGCGCCGGCCGGGGCTGCCCTCCACGTGCAGCGACTGCGAGGTGAGGGTCACCGTGCCGACGTCGGGGTGGCGGAACGTCTTGTGGGCGGGCTTGCGGCCGGTCACTTCGTAGCGTTCCCACAGCCCCGCGAAGTCCGGGCTCTTGAGGAGGAGTTCGCCGACCAGGTTGGTCAGGTCGGGTGCGTCGGGGGCGGTGCCGGCGACGGCGCGCAGCCGGGCGACACAGGCGGTGATCTGCCGGTCCCAGTCGGTGAAGAGGTGGTGGGCCGCCGGGTGCAGGAAGAGGTAGCGGGCGAGGTTGCGCTGTGTGACGGGCCAGTCCGCCAGACCCGCGTACAGGGCGAGGCCGCCGGGGTTCCAGGCGAGCACGTCCATGCTGCGGCTGATGACGTAGGCGGGGTTCGGGCGCAGTGATTCGAGCAGCAGCTTGAGGTGGGGGCCCACGGTACGGCTGGGCGCGGGCGGCGGTTGCGCGGTGTAGCGGGCGGCACGGGCGGCCAGCTCCCGCAGGTGCTGGTGCTCCTGGTCGTCCATGCGCAGGGCGCGGGCGAGCGAGTCGAGGACGGCGGGGCTGGGGCGGGTCTCCTTGCCGCGCTCCAGGCGCACGTAGTAGTCGATGCTGATGCCGGCGAGGGTGGCCACCTCTTCACGGCGCAGGCCGGGGGTGCGGCGGACACCGGCGCCGACGGTGAGGCCGACGTGTCCGGGACTGGTCTGGGTGCGGCGGGCCCGCAGGTAGCGGCCCAGCTCGGCGCCCCCGCTGTGCGCGCTCTCGGATGCCATGACTCCAGTCTCGTCTGCCCGGCACCCGCCGCGTGGGTGAGAGGGGGGCCCTGTCATTACCCCCGAAGAGCCCGCCCTGCCACGCCGGCGCGATCCGGGCGAAGGTGAACGAACAGGAGGCCGGAACCCCGGCCGACGCCGGAGCCGGCCACGGGCACGAGGCGGCAGGCCGGGCGGAAGCGGGGGTGCCGGGTATGCCGCCGATCAGAACGAAGAGGCGAGATGCGCTACACAAAACTGCGTGACCTGGAGGTTTCCCGGATCGGTCTGGGCGCGATGGGCATGTCCCACGGCTACACCGGGTCCGGCACCGACGAGGCGGAGTCGATCAGGACCGTGCACCGGGCGCTGGAGCTGGGCGTCACGCTCGTCGACACCGCCGAGATCTACGGGCCCTGCACCAACGAGGAACTGCTCGGGCGGGCGCTGAAGGGGCGCCGGGAGAAGGTGGTGCTGGCCACGAAGTTCGGTCTGGTCTCCCACGGCGGTGACGGCGCCTGGAACCTGGACTCCGGCCCCGCCAACGTCCGCACCGCCGTCGAGGGCTCCCTGAGGCGGCTGGGCACCGACCACATCGACCTGTACTACCAGCACCGGGTGGATCCGAACACACCGATCGAGGAGACCGCCGGCGCCGTCGCCGAGTTGATCGCCGAGGGCAAGGTAGGTGCTTTCGGGCTCTCGGAGGCCGGCCCGGACACGATCCGCCGCGCCCACGCCGTCCAGCCGGTCACCGCGGTCCAGTCGGAGTACTCGCTGTGGACCCGCGGCATCGAGGAACGCGTCCTGCCGGTCCTGCGGGAGCTGAACATCGGCCTGGTGCCGTTCTCCCCGCTGGGGCGCGGCTTCCTGACGGGCACCATCCGCTCCACCGACCAGTTCGACACCTCCGACTTCCGGCGCGGCAACCCGCGCTTCTGCGGGGAGAACTTCCGGCGCAACCTCGCCATCGCCGACGAGGTGCAGGCCGTGGCCGCCGAGGTAGGCGCCACGCCCGCACAGGTGGCGCTGGCCTGGCTGCTCGCCCAGGGCGACGACATCGCGCCGATCCCCGGCACCAAGCGGGTCAGCCGCGTCGAGGAGAACACCGCTGCCGACGCGATCACGCTGACCGGCGCGCAGCTCGACCGGCTCGGCAGCCTGCCGCCCGCCGCGGGCGCCACCCACAGCGAGGCGCAGGCGCGGATGCTCGAACGCTGACCGCGTACCCGGCACGGCCCCGCCGCCCGGCGCGCCAGCCCGCCCTCCGTGAGCGGCACCTTCCTCCCCTTGGGGCACCCCCCGGTAGCAACCCGCCCCTTGGAGCAACCCCCTTCGCAGCAACAACCCTTGAAGCAACCCCCCTCGTAGCAACACCTCCCCTTGGAGCAACATGCGTGCAGCAGTGATGTACGGAGCCGGAGACGTCCGCGTCGAGGACCGGCCCGATGCGAAGATCGTGCACCCGACCGACGGCGTGGTGCGCACCGTCGCCGCGTGCGTGTGCGGCAGCGACCTGTGGCCCTACCGGTCGATGCCCGCCACCGGCACCGGCCGCCCCATGGGGCACGAGTTCCTCGGCGTCGTCGAGGAGACCGGCGCCGGCGTGACCGGCCTGAAGGCGGGCGACCTGGTCGTCGCCCCGTTCACCTACAGCGACAACACCTGCGACTACTGCGCCAAGGGCCTGCACATCTCGTGCCGCGGCGGCGGCCGCTACGGCTTCGACGGCGTCGACGGCGGGCAGGGCGAAGCCGTCCGCGTCCCGCACGCGGACGGCACCCTGGTGAAGCTGCCGGTGGCCGCCGACTCCGCGCTGGTGCCGTCGCTGCTGGCCCTGTCGGACGTGATGACCACAGGCCACCACGGCGCCGTCACCGCCCGCGTCGGCCGCGGGGACACGGTGCTGGTCGTCGGGGACGGCGCGGTCGGCCTGTGCGCGGTCATCGCCGCCGGGCGACTCGGCGCCGAGCGGATCGTGCTCGCCGGCCGCCATCAAGGCCGCACCGGCCTGGGCCGCGCCTTCGGCGCCACCGACGTCGTCGCCGAGCGCGGCGAGGAGGGTGTCGCCCGCATCCGCGAGCTGACCGGCGGCGTGGACAAGGTCATCGAGGCCGTCGGCACCCGGCAGGCCCTCGACACCGCCCTGGGCGCGGTCGTGGACGGCGGCACCGTCAGCCGCCTGGGCGTCCCGCAGTACGAACAGGGGCCGATCGGCCCGGCCGCGTTCATGCGCAACATCACCCTCACCGGCGGGGCCAGTCCCGCCCGCGCCTACATCGAGGAACTGCTGCCCGACGTCCTCGACGGCACCATCGCCCCGGGCCGCGTCTTCGACCGGGCCTTCGCCCTCGACCGGACACCGGACGCCTACCGGGCCATGGCCGACCGCCAGGTCCTCAAGGCCCTCATCCGCCCGTGACCGTGTCACGCGCACCGCCGCGCCCGTGCTTCTCACGGCGTCTGCCCGCGCAAGGTCTTCGCGGTGACCGCGACCCCGGCCGCGACGGCGGCCGGCAGGGTGCCGGCGATCGCGGTCGCGAGGGTGGCGGTGTCCAAGCGCAGGCCCACGTCGGTGGAGCCGGCCTGGGAGAGGCCGAGGCCACGCCCGCCAGGCGGCCAGTGCATGGGGCGCCAGCCCGTCCGTGTCGTCCCGATCGCCTTCGCACCACCGGGCGCAGCCCCGCTTGAAGGCGAGGACTCCCAGCTCGCCCGCGAGATGCCCGGTCGGCTCGGGGACACGGCGGGTACCGCGGCGCGCCTCCACCGAGGCCGATCCGCTGCCGGCCGAAGGCCCGGTGGCGGCCAGGGGCCGCTCGCTCACGGCGCTGCTGGATCTCGCCTCGCACGGCCTGCGCAGCATGGCTGTCCGCATGCCGCGCACGGTCCACGACGAGGGGCGGGGCGGGTCCGCCGGCCTGCCGGCCGACGCGGCGCGCCGCACCGGGGTGTCGGGTTTGCCGGGCCGTCCGGGAGCGTGGCGGCCCCGATGGCGCGCTGTGGCTCATGCGCAGGCCGAGTCGCCCGGGCCGCGGGCGGGCGGTCTCTGCGAGGCGACCGCTGGCGCGATCAGGCCTGCCCGGGGGTTTGTCGTGGATCTGTAACGGCGCCGGGTGGGCGCAACGGGCGGCGGTCCCTTCCCCTCTGACTGATCAGCGGGGGCGCAACAGGGCGCCGTCGCGAGAAACAGGGTCTTCAAAGTTGAGCGGTGCGGAGGTGTCCGCGGGCTCGGCGGGTGGTGACGCAGCGTGTGCGTAGGCGCTGGTTCGTAGCGTTGCGGAACC
>NZ_JBHJUW010000058.1:0-49245 GCF_042268205.1 Streptomyces sp. NPDC056160 | reverse complement strand
CGCCTCGTTCCGAGGCTCCCCCCACCTTCTGCTTTCTCCGCCAGGCGTCAGCGCCGGCCGGCGAACTTCCAGGCGGCCGGCAGCGCGCCCATCGCCAGGGCGGCCTTGAGGGCGTCACCGAGCAGGAACGGGGTCAGGCCCGCCGCGATCGCGGCGGAGGCGGACATCCCGGTCGACAGGGCCAGGTAGGGGACGCCGACGGCGTAGATGATCGCCTCGCCGAGGAGCATGGTGCCCGCCATGCGCCAGGCCCTGCGGTCGGCGCCGCGACGGGCCAACTCGCCGACGACGGCGGAGGCGAGCAGCATGCCGAGGACGTAGCCGAAGGAGGGGGCGCCGGCCCCCGAGCCGCCCTCCGCGAACCACGGGACACCCGCGACGCCGGCGAGCGCGTACAGCATGAGGGAGAGCAGACCGCGGCGGGCGCCGAGCGCAGTGCCGACCAGCAGCGCGGCGAAGGTCTGGCCGGTCACCGGCACCGGGGAGCCGGGCACGGGGACGGCGATCTGGGCGGCGATCCCGGTGAGCGCGGCGCCGCCGAGCACGAGGGCGGCGTCCCGGACGCGGGAGGAGGGCAGGAGGTCGGCGAGGACCTGGCCGGTGCGAGTAGGGACGGCAGCGGTGCTCATGGGGACTCCGCGGGGTGAGGGCAGTCGGGAACACCGCGACGCTATCCCAGCGCCCTTGAGCCGATCACCGTCTGCGCTCGACAAAGGCTGGAACGCGAGCTTGGTCGGCTCCGTACAAAGATCGCTGCTTACACCTGGGCCGGCGTGACGCCGGTCACTGAGGTGGAGTGGTCTTCCCGGCATCGGAACGGCGGTCGGGGGCGCCGCACTTCTGTAAGGTCCCGCCAAACCGGCGGTGGGACCTGCCGGTCCGGGGGCTCCCGCCCGTGCTCCCGCCCGACCCGGCGGCGCGGCCCGCTGATCCGGCGCGGCCCGCTGATCAGGGACGGTCCCTCCCAGCCGGGGACGGCCCCTCCCAGCCACGGCAGCCCCTCCCAGCCAGGGGCGGCCCCTCCCAGCCAGGGGCGGCCCCTTCGAGCCGGGGCGGTCCCCTTCGAGCCGGTGGGGCTGCCTGCCTTCAAACGTGCGGTGGGGCCCGGCGGTTCCGTCTCGCCCGTCGGTCGCCGTCTGGGCAGCCGTGGGACGTTTTGCTAGCTTCGAGCGCATGGTTGCCCAGGCCCGGTACTTCTCCTCGCGTCGCTATGTCGACCTGCGACGCCAGGGCACGGCCACCTGTCGCCGCTCCGGGTAGGGGCGGGTTCCGGCGCGCCCCGTTCCCCTACGGCGCAGTGCCGGACCCTTTTCCCCGTTCAGCCCCGGGAGGCTCCCCGTGCCCCGTGCAATGGCATCCACCCCGACGCCCTCCGTCACCCGCGTCGCCGATCCCGACCGGCGGCGGACCAACGCCAGCGGTGTGCTGCGTTCGGTGCTGGAGCACGGGCCGGTCGCCCGCAGCACCATCGCCCGGCTGACCGGCCTGTCCCCGGCCTCCGTCTCGGAGCACTGCGCCCGGCTCACCGGGCTCGGGCTGATCCGCGAGGCCACGGTGGCGCCACGCGCCAAGGGGGCGGGCCGCCCGCACGTGCCCGTCGAACTGGACGACCGCCGGTTCGTGGTCGGCGGGGTGCACCTGGCGGTGCCGTACACCACGGTCTCGCTGCTCGACCTGCGCGGCCGGGTGGTGACTCAGCGGCGGTTCGCGCACGCCGGGGCCGGACCTGCCCAGGTGCTCGAACGCGCCGTGGACGGACTCGGGGCGCTGCTGTCCGGGGCCGGGGGTGCCACGCCCCTCAGGATCGGGTTCGCGGCCGGCGGCTGGGTGGACCGCGACGGCGGCACCGTCGTCGAACACCCCTTGCCGGGCTGGCGGGACGTGCCCGTGCGGGACGTGATCGGTGCCCGTACGGGACTGCCGGTGCACGTGGACGGGCATGCGCGGGCGCTGGTGAACGCGGAGCGCCTGTTCGGGCGGGCGCGGGACAGCCGGAGTGTGCTGGAACTGTTCGTCGGCAACGTGGTCGACGCGGCCTTCGCCACGAACGACGAGGTGCACCACGGGCCCCGGTCGCAGGCGGGCACGATCGCGCATCTGCCGCTGCCGGGCGGCACGGAGCCCTGCGGTTGCGGACGGACCGGCTGCCTGGAGGCGGAGTTGAGCGAGCGGACGCTGTGCCGGCGGGCGCGGGCGGCGGGCGTGGCCGACGGCGTGGACCCGATGCGCGTGGTGGCCGCGGCCGGCGCCGGGGACCCGGCGGCCGTACGGCTGCTGGTGGAGCGCTCCCGGCTGACCGGCCGCGCGGTGGGACTGCTGCTGGACGTACTCAATCCGGAGACGGTGGTGGTCACCGAGGTCGGCGCGATGTACCGGCAGGACTGCCTGGCGGCGCTCAGAAGCTCCGTCGGGGGGCTTCGGGCGCAGGCGGTGGTGCCGACCGGTTTCACGGATTCCGTGCTCGCGGTGGCGGGCGGGGCGGTGGCCCTGGACGTGCTCTACCGGGATCCGCTGGGCGTGTCACATGACGTTCATTGATTCAGAATCTCCGAATGTTGACAGGGGTTGCGCGGGACCGGGAGCATTCTTCTCATGAGCCCGCTCACGAGCTGTCGCACTCTTTGTTGCTGACCCGTTGACGCGCCCCGGAGCGCCTTTCCTCCGGTTCTCCTCGCGTGCTCCGCGCCGATCACCTCGTGCGTGAATTCCCTTCGCGTCGGCTGTTCCTGCCTGCCTGCCCGCCCGCTTGTCTGCCGCACTTCTTCCGGCTTGCCTGCTGCATGCCTTCCCACCTGCCTTCCCGCATGCCTTCCCGCATGCCTTCCCACCTGCCGTCCCGCATGCCTTCCCGCTTGCCTTCGGCGATTTCACCGCCCGGAATTCCGCACGTCTGCCGCCCCTGTGAACCCTGGAGTTCTGCCATGCCTTCCGCACCGGTGTCCGGACCCGACCGGCGCCTGTTCCTCTCCTCCCTGCTCGGTGCCGCCGCGGCGGCGGGGTTGAGCGGCTGCGCCGGTTCCAGTGCCGCCGCCTCCGGGTCGCCCGCCGACCTGTCCGCCCCGCTCGCCGGCAAGGTGCCGCCGGGCACGAGCCTGAAGATCGCCTCCTATCAGAACGCCCAGCAACTCCAGTTCAGACTGGGGAAGTTCCCGAAGCTGCCGTTCACCGTGTCGGACTGGCTGAACATCGGCGCCGGACCGGACGTCATCAACGCCTTCCGCGCGCGTTCCCTGGACGTGTCCACCAACGCGGGCATTCCGCCGATCCAGGCGCACTACCAGGGCTACGACGCGCGGATCGTCGCCGTCGGTCTCACCCGCAGACCCAATTACCTCTTCGCCACCAGCCCGGGCAGCGACATCCGTACGACGGCGGACTTCAAGGGGCGCCGACTCGCCTTCTCCCAGGGCCAGGCGCAGGGCGTCGTCCTGCTGCGCGCGCTGAAGGAGGCGGGCCTGGGATACGGCGACGTGCGTCTGGTCCCGCTGACCAGCAACCAGTTCCTCACCGCCCTGCAGTCGGGCCAGGTGGACGTGGCCCCGCTCGGCAACAGCCAGGCGCCGGCGTATCTGAAGCAGTACGGGGCGAAGGGCGCGCACACCATCCCCACCGACGTCGTCGACCTGCTCAACCTGCTGTGGGCGCCGGCCTCGGTGCTGGCCGACCGGGCCAAGGCCGCCGCGATCGCCGCGTACATCCCGCAGTGGGCCAGGGGCCAGGTGTGGCAGTGGGAGCACCCGGACGAGTGGAACCGGGAGTTCTACGTCAGGACGCAGAACCTGTCCCCGGCCCAGGCCGAGGCCGTCACCCGGCTCGCCAACAAGCCGCTGTTCCCGCCGCGCTGGGACGAGGCGATCGCGTGGGAGCAGGAGACGGCCGACCTGCTCGCCGAGGGCGGCTTCGTGAAGAAGTTCACGGTCGACGCGCTGTTCGACCGGCGCTTCGAGTCCCTGGCGGCGAAGGCCGTCCCGGCCGGGTACCGGAGGTGACCCCCATGACGACCTCGACGCCTTCGACGACCCCGACGACTCCTGCGACTCCGACGCCCCCGACGACCCCGACGAGTCCGACGGCTTCGGAAACGTCTGCGGCTGCCGCGGACGCCGCTCCCCCGGGCACGGCGACCGCCACCGCCCCACCGCCCCGCGCCTGGCGGCCCCGACGGTCCCAGCGATCCCAGCGGTCCCAGCGGTCCTCACGGCCCCGGCGGTCCCTCACCCCCGGCCGGCGGCTGCCCGCCGCCCGGCTGGCCGGACCCCTGCTCGTCCTTGTCCTGTGGGCCGCCGCCTCCGCCGCCGGGCAACTCGACCCGGGTGCGATCCCGGCGCCATGGACGGTGCTGAGGACCGCCGGCCACCTGTGGACCGAGGGGACGCTGCCCACCGACGTGGTGACCTCGCTGCGCCGGGCCGGCTACGGCTTCTCGATCGGCCTGGGCGCGGGTGTGCTGCTCGCGCTCGCCTCCGGGCTGACCCGGACCGGCGAGGCGCTGATCGACGGGACCGTGAACCTCAACCGGGCGATCCCGACCCTGGGCCTCATCCCGCTGTTCATCCTCTGGCTGGGCATCGGCGAGACCTTCAAGATCGCGATCATCGCGATCGTCGTCTACGTCCCGGTCTACCTGAACACGCACGCCGCGCTGTCCGGCATCGACAGCCGCTTCGTCGAACTGGCCGAGGTGCAGGGCCTGTCGCGGTGGCGGTTCGTCCGGCAGGTCGTCGTGCCCGGCGCACTGCCCGGTTTCTTCGTCGGCCTGCGGCTGGGGGTGACCGGGTCCTGGCTGGGCCTGGTGGTGCTGGAGCAGATCAACGCCACCAGCGGCCTCGGCTACCTGATGTTCCAGGCGCAGAACTACGGCCAGACGGACGTGATCCTCGTCGGCCTGCTGGTCTACGGCGTCTTCGGCCTGGTCTCCGACAGCGTGGTCCGCCTGATCGAACGGAGGGTGCTGTCGTGGCGCCGCACACTGAGCAGCTGACCCGGCCCGCGGTGGAACTGCGCGGCCTGACCCGGTCCTTCCAGGGCCGTACGGTCCTCGACTCCCTCGACCTGAGCCTGCCGGCCGGGCAGTTCACGGCCCTGCTCGGGCACAGCGGCTCGGGCAAGAGCACCCTGCTGCGCGCGATCGCGGGCCTGGACCACGCGGTGGCGGGCAGCGGTGAGCTGAGGGCGCCGGAGCGGGTGTCCGTGGTCTTCCAGGACTCCCGGCTGCTGCCCTGGCGCCGCGTGCTGGACAACGTCCTGCTGGGCGCGGACGGCAAGGACGCCGCCGAGCGCGGCCGGGCCGCCCTCGCCGAGGTGGGCCTCGCCGGCCGGGAACGGGCCTGGCCGAGCGAGCTGTCCGGCGGTGAGGCGCAGCGCGCGGCGCTGGCCCGCTCCCTGGTGCGTGAGCCCGGTCTCCTGCTGGCCGACGAGCCGTTCGGCGCGCTGGACGCCCTGACCCGGATCCGGATGCACGGCCTGCTGCGCCGGCTCTGGCAGCACCACCGGCCGTCGGTGCTGCTCGTCACCCACGACGTGGACGAGGCGATCGTGCTCGCCGACCGGGTCCTCGTCCTCGACCGGGGCCGCGTCGGCCTCGACCTGACCATCGACCGCCCCCACCCGCGCGCGCACCGGGACCCGCTGCTCGGCGAGTACCGGGAACGGCTGCTCGCCGCCCTGGGCGTCACGGAGGACCCCGCATGACCCGCACCCTGCACCTCAACGCGTTCCTGATGAACACCGGCCATCACGAGGCGTCGTGGCGGCTGCCGGAGAGCGACCCGTACGCGCACGTCGACCTCGCGCACTACGCCGGCCTGGCCCGGGTCGCCGAGCGCGGCACCTTCGACTCGCTCTTCCTCGCGGACGGCCCCCAGCTGTGGAACACCGTCGCCCAGCGGCCGGCCGGCGCCCTGGAGCCGCTCACGCTGCTGACCGCGCTGGCGACCGTCACCGAGCACATCGGCCTGATCGCCACCGCGTCGACGTCGTACCACTCGCCCTACAACCTGGCCCGCACGTTCGCCTCGCTGGACATCGTCAGCGGCGGCCGGGCGGGCTGGAACATCGTCACCACCGCGGGTGCGGAGGCGGCCCGCAACTTCGGTCTCGACGCCGAGCCCCCGCACGCCGAGCGGTACGCGCGGGCCGCCGAGTTCGTGGACGTGGCCCGCAAGCTGTGGGACAGCTGGGAGGACGACACGATCGTCGCCGACAAGGCGGCCGGGGTGTGGGGCGACGACGCGAAGATCCATCCGGCTCGGCACCGGGGGACGTACTTCGGTGTGGCGGGCGCGCTGAACGTGCCGCGCACCCCGCAGGGGCATCCGCTGCTCGTGCAGGCGGGGTCCTCCGAGGACGGCAAGGCGTTCGCCGCGCGGTACGCGGAGGCGGTGTTCACCGCGCAGCAGACCCTCGCCGGCGCGCAGGCGTTCTACGCCGATCTCAAGGCCCGTACGCGGCGGGCGGGCCGGGACCCGGGCCGCGTCAAGGTGCTGCCCGGCATCGTCCCGGTGCTGGGGTCGACGCAGGCGGGGGCGCGGGCGGCCGAGCGGGTCCTGGAGGAGCACATCGTGCCCGAGCACGGCCGGGCCCGGCTGGAGGGCCTGCTGCGCCTGGAGCCCGGCACGCTCCACCTGGACCGCGAGCTGCCGGCCGACCTGCCGCCCGAGTCGGCGATCGAGGGCGCCAAGAGCCGTTACACGCTCGTGGTGGAGCTGGCCCGCAGCGAGCGGCTCACCGTGCGGCAGCTGATCGGGCGGCTCGGCGGCGGGCGCGGGCACCTGACCTTCGCGGGGACGCCCGAGCAGGTCGCGGACACGATCGGGACGTGGTTCGCCGAGGGGGCGGCCGACGGGTTCAACATCATGCCCGCGGTGCTGCCCTCCGGTCTGGAGGCCTTCGTCGAGCACGTCGTCCCGCTGCTGCGCGCCCGCGGCCTGCTGCGCACGGAGTACGGGCCCCGCCGGACCCTGCGGGAGCGCTACGGCCTGCCGCGGCCCGCCAACCAGTACGTCACCCCCGGCGGCCCCTCCGCGCTCGCCACCGTCTGACCGCGCGCGTCCGTCCGTTCGCCCGCCCGTCTGTCCGTCCGCCCGTCCGTCCGTCCGCCCACCCACCCATCCGTCCGACTTCCCGCCCACCCATCCATCGGCCCGCCCGTCCGTCCGTCTGAAAGGACCCACCATGTCCATCGAGATCCGCAAGGTCACCGCGCGCATCGGCGCCCAGGTCACCGGCGCCGACCTGTCCCGGCCGCTCGGCGCAGAGACCGTCGCCGCGCTCCGGGAGGCGCTGAACGTCCACAAGGCGCTCGTCTTCGACGACGTGCGGCTGGACGACGCGGGCCAGGAGGCCTTCGCCCGCCACTTCGGCGACCTGACCACCGCCCACCCGACCGTGCCGGCCGTCGAGGGCGCCCCGAACGTGCTCCCCGTGGACAGCGAGCGGGGCCGCGCCAACCACTGGCACACCGATGTGACGTTCGTGCTGAACCCGCCGCAGGCCAGCACGCTGCGCAGCATCACCGTGCCGCCGTACGGGGGCGAGACACTGATCGCGAACGCCGCCGCGGCCTACCGGGACCTGCCCGAGCCGCTGCGGCGCCTGGCCGACACGCTGTGGGCCGAGCACACCAACGACTACGACTACGCGGTCCCGGACGAGGCGGTCGACGCGGACGAGGCGGACCGGCGCGCGCAGTTCACCTCGATCCGGTACCGCACCGCGCACCCGGTGGTCCGCGTCCACCCGCTGACCGGCGAGCGCGGGCTGTTCATCGGCGGGTTCGCGCAGCGGATCGTGGGGCTCTCGGTGCCGGAGTCCCGCAAGATCCTTGACCTGCTCCAGGCGTACGTCACCCGCCCGGAGAACGTGCTGCGCTGGCGCTGGTCGGAACACCAGCTGGTGCTGTTCGACAACCGGATCACGCAGCACTACGCCATCGACAACTACGACGGCCTGCCGCGGCGGCTGAACCGGGTGACGGTGGCCGGGGACGTCCCGGTCGGCGTCGAGGGCGAGGAGAGCCACTCCCTGGAGGGGGACGCCTCGCACTACTCCCCCCTCGCGCCGGTGCCCGTCGCCGCGTAGCGCACCGTGCACGCTGGGTAGGGTACGTGTCCGGATAGTGGGCAGCCGCTTCCCCGGAGCGGACGGGCTGCCCAGACTGTGGGCACTTTTGCCCCTCCTCCCCCCACTGGACGAGCGCGCCCCATGCCAAGCAGCAGCACCCGCACCGACGCCGCCGCCGGGTCGTCCCCGGCGGCGGACGCGGTCTCCCTGTCCCACGGCCTCAAGCAGCGCCACCTGTCGATGATCGCCCTCGGGGGTGTGATCGGCGCCGGGCTGTTCGTCGGGTCCGGCGCGGGCATCGCCGCCGCCGGACCCTCGATCGTCGTCGCCTACGCCCTCTCCGGCCTCCTCGTGATGCTGGTGATGCGGATGCTCGGCGAGATGTCGGCGGCCTATCCGTCCTCGGGCTCGTTCTCGGCGCATGCCGAGCGGGCGTTCGGGCCGTGGGCCGGATTCACCGCCGGCTGGTCGTTCTGGGTGCTGCTGTGCACGGCGGTCGGCCTGGAGGGCATGGGCGCCGCGAAGATCGTCACGGGCTGGCTGCCGGGCACGCCGCAGTGGATGTGGGTGGCGCTGTTCATGGTGGTGTTCTGCGGCAGCAACCTGGCCGCGGTGAAGAACTTCGGCGAGTTCGAGTTCTGGTTCGCGGCGCTGAAGGTCGGCGCGATCACCCTGTTCCTGGTGCTGGGCGTGCTGGCGATCGCCGGGGTCCTGCCCGGCACCGACTCCCCCGGCGCCTCGCACCTGGGCCACTTCCTCCCGCACGGCGGCCAGGGCCTGATCGTCGGCCTGCTCGCCTCGGTGTTCGCCTACGGCGGCCTGGAGACGGTCACCATCGCGGCGGCCGAGTCGGAGGACCCGGTGCGCGGCGTGGCGAGCGCGGTGCGCACGGCGATGTGGCGCATCGCGCTGTTCTACGTCGGTTCGATGGCGGTCATCGTCACGCTCGTCCCGTGGAACGCGGCCGAGGTCGTCGACAAGGGCCCCTACGTCGCCGCCCTGGACCACCTCGGCATCCCGGGCGCGGGTCAGCTGATGAACGTGGTGGTGCTGGTCGCGCTGCTGAGCGCGATGAACGCCAACGTCTACGGTTCCTCGCGCATCGCGTACTCGCTGGTGGAGCGCGGTCTGGGCCCGCGGGCGCTGGCCCGGGTGTCCGGGGGCGTCCCGCGGATCGCGGTGCTGGTGTCGAGCCTCTTCGGTTTCCTGTGCGTGCTGCTCAGCTACTGGCGGCCCGACGACGTCTTCCCGTGGCTGCTGAACATGATCGGCGCGGTGATCCTGGTCGTCTGGATCTTCATCGCCGCCTCGCAGCTGCGGCTGCGGCGCGCACTGGAGCGCGAGGCGCCGCAGAAGCTGGTGGTGCGCATGTGGGGGTTCCCGGTGCTGACCTGGGTGGCCCTGGCCGGCATGGCGGCGGTCTTCGTACTGATGGCGCGGGAGCCGGGCACGCGGGTGCAGCTGTACTCGACCGGCGGGATGACGCTGTTCCTGGCGGCGGTCGGATACCTCTGGCAGCGGTCGCGCGCCCGGAGCTGACACGGCGGATCCGGCCGCGGGCCGGGTTTCCCGCACGAGCGACAGAAGGCTCCCACGGGACACGTGGGGGCCTTCCTGTTGCTCACGCCCCGGCTGTTGTTGGTAGCTTGTAGTTGCAAGCCCTTTGCAATAACTGGTCGGAGGGGACACCTGTCATGCCCGTCTACACGCTCCCGGAGCTTCCGTACGACTACTCGGCGCTCGCGCCGGTCATCAGCCCCGAGATCATCGAGCTGCACCACGACAAGCACCACGCGGCCTACGTCAAGGGCGCCAACGACACCCTGGAGCAGCTCGCGGAGGCGCGGGACAAGGAGTCGTGGGGTTCGGTCAACGGCCTGGAGAAGAACCTGGCGTTCCACCTGTCCGGGCACATCCTGCACTCGATCTACTGGCAGAACATGACGGGTGAGGGCGGCGGCGAGCCGCTGGAGAAGGACGGGGTGGGCGAGCTGGCGGACGCGATCACCGAGTCCTTCGGCTCCTTCGCCGGTTTCAAGGCCCAGCTGTCCAAGGCGGCGGCCACCACCCAGGGCTCGGGCTGGGGCGTGCTCGCCTACGAGCCGCTCAGCGGACGACTGGTCGTCGAGCAGGTCTACGACCACCAGGGCAACGTCGGCCAGGGCTCCACCCCCGTCCTCGTCTTCGACGCCTGGGAGCACGCCTTCTACCTGCAGTACAAGAACCAGAAGGTCGACTTCATCGACGCCATGTGGCAGGTCGTCAACTGGCAGGACGTCGCCAGGCGCTACGCCGCCGCCAAGGAGCGCGCGAACGTGCTGCTGCTCGCGCCCTGACGCGCGCCCCGGATCGTCCCTCCTCGTGATCGTCTTCTCACCTTTCACGCGGGGGACGGAAAGAAGGAGACCCCCGCGAGGACAGGACTCGCGGGGGTCTTCCCGTACGTACCGGCGTCGGGGCGCGGCCGGGGGAACCTACAGGTTGCTGAAGTCCGGGCCCGCCGTCCGGGTCCGCTTGATCTCGTAGAAGCCGGGGACCGAGGCGACCGCGATGGTGCCGTCCCACAGGCGCAGCGCGTCCTCGCCCGTGGGGACCGGGGTGACGACCGGGCCGAAGAAGGCGATCTGCCGTCCGTCGGAGCCGGGCAGCGCGATGACGGGGGTGCCGACGTCCTGGCCGACCTTGTCGATGCCCTCCTTGTGGGAGGCGCGCAGCTCGGCGTCGAACTCGAAGTCCTCCTGGTCGGCGTAGTCGATCAGGTTGGCGGGCAGGCCGACCTCGGCCAGCGCGGCGGCGATCGCCTCGCGGGTGGGACCCTCGCCCTGGTTGTGGAAGCGGGTGCCGAGCGCGGTGTAGAGCGGGCCGAGGATGTCGTCGCCGTGCTTCTGCCAGGCCGCGGTCACCACCCGGATCGGCGCCCACGCCTTGGTGGTGAGCAGTTCGCGGTACTCCTCGGGCAGCTCGTCCAGCTTCGGCTCGTTGAGCACGGCCAGGCTCATGATGTGCCAGCGGACCTCGATGTCGCGCTGTTTCTGCACCTCCAGCACCCACCGGGAGGTCATCCAGGCCCACGGGCACAGCGGGTCGAACCAGAAGTCGACGGGGGTCTTGCCGGAGGGGGTCGCCGTGGTGGCGGTCTCGGACATGGCTCTCCTCGGTACGGACGTGCGCGACGGGACGGACGGGCCCCGGCGGGACCCTCGCCACGGGCAACATCGATCGTCGCGCAGGGCATTCCCTGATGTCGCGGATCAGGACCGCATGGCAGGATCGGTGCTGTCCGCATCCTGAACACATCCGAGGGAGTGCCGTCTGTGCCCGGTGAGAATCTGACCCGCGACGAGGCCCGGGAGCGGGCCGCCCTGCTGTCCGTCGACGGGTACGAGGTGTTCCTCGACGTGCGTTCGGCGGTCGGCGACGGGGAAGAGGCGGGGCCCCGCACGTTCCGGTCCGTCACCACGATCCGGTTCCGCTGCAACGAGCCCGGCGCGTCCAGCTTCGCGGACCTGGTCGCACCCGGCGTCACGGCCGTCTCCCTCAACGGCCGCGACCTCGACCCGAGCGAGGTCTTCGACGGCTCGCGGATCGCCCTGGAGGACCTGGCCGCCGACAACGAGCTGGTCGTCGACGCCCAGTGCGCCTACTCGCGCACCGGTGAGGGCCTGCACCGCTTCGTCGACCCGGAGGACGGCGAGGTCTACCTCTACACCCAGTACGAGCCGGCCGACTCGCGCCGCGTCTTCGCCAACTTCGAGCAGCCGGACCTCAAGGCCCCGTTCCGCTTCGAGGTGCGGGCGCCCGAGGAGTGGACGGTGTGGAGCAACGGGGTGGGCGAGCGCGAGGACCGCGTGTGGCGGTTCGCGGAGACGAAGCCGATCTCGACGTACATCACGTGCGTGGTGGCCGGGCCGTACCACTACGTGACCGACTCCTACGAGCGGGTGTTCGAGGACGGGACGCGGCTGGAGATCCCGCTGGGCGCGCTGTGCCGCAAGGGGCTCGCCAAGCACTTCGACGCCGACGACGTCTTCCTCGTCACCAAGCAGGGCCTGGACTTCTTCCACGACCACTTCGACTACCCGTACCCGTTCGGCAAGTACGACCAGGCCTTCGTGCCGGAGTACAACCTGGGCGCGATGGAGAACCCGGGTCTTGTCACCTTCCGCGAGGAGTACATCTTCCGCGGCAAGGTGACGCAGGCCTCCTACGAGGCGCGGGCCAACGTCATCCTGCACGAGATGGCGCACATGTGGTTCGGCGACCTGGTCACCATGGAGTGGTGGGACGACCTGTGGCTGAAGGAGTCCTTCGCGGACTTCATGGGGTCGTTCTCGCTGGTGGGGGCGACGCGCTTCACCGACGGCTGGATCACCTTCGCCAACCGCCGCAAGGCGTGGGCGTACCGCGCGGACCAGCTGCCCTCCACGCATCCGATCACGGCGGACATCCGCGATCTCCAGGACGCCAAGCTGAACTTCGACGGCATCACCTACGCCAAGGGCGCCTCCGTGCTCAAGCAACTGGTGGCGTACGTCGGCCGGGACGCGTTCCTGGAGGGCGCCCGCCGCTACTTCAAGCGGCACGCGTACGGCAACACGCGCCTCGGTGACCTGCTGGCGGTGCTGGAGGAGACCAGCGGCCGGGACATGACCGCCTGGTCGCGGTCCTGGCTGCAGACGGCCGGCGTCAACTCGCTCACCCCGCAGGTGGTGCTGGACGCCGAGGGCAGGATCGACGAGCTCGCGATCGTTCAGGAGGCCGCCGAGTCGCACCCCGAACTGCGCCCGCACCGGGTGGCGGTGGGCCTGTACCAGCGCTCGGAGGTCGGTGCGCTGGAGCGGTACGCGCGCGCCGAGGTGGACGTCGACGGCGCCCGTACGGTCGTGGCGGAGCTGGCCGGGCAGGACGCGCCGGAGCTGGTGCTCGTCAACGACGACGACCTGACCTACTGCAAGATCCGTTTCGACGAGACCTCGCTGGCCACGCTGCGCGAGCACCTGGGGGCGCTCACCGACCCGCTGGCCCGCGCGCTGTGCTGGTCGGCGCTGTGGAACCTGACCCGGGACGCGCTGCTGCCGGCCCGTGGCTTCATCGACCTGGTGCTGCGGTTCGCGGGGCGCGAGTCGGACATCGGCGTGCTCCAGATGCTGCACGCGTGGGCCGAGTCGTCGCTGGTGCACTACGTGGCGCCCGAGTGGCGCGAGACGGGCGCGCGGGCGCTGGCCGAGGGCGCGCTGGCCGAGCTGCGGCAGGCCGAGCCGGGCAGCGAGCACCAGCTGGCCTGGGCGCGCTTCTTCGCGTCGCTGGCGTCGGCCCCGGCCGACCTGGAACTGCTGAAGGGCCTGCGGGACGGCACGGAGGAGATCCCCGGCCTCGACGTGGACCAGGAGCTGCGCTGGGCGTTCCTGGAGCCGCTGGCCGCGCACGGGGTGGCGGACGAGAAGGCCCTCGCCGCCGAGCTGGCCCGGGACGACACCGCCTCCGGCAAGCGGCACCAGGTGCGCTGCCTGGCCGCCCGGCCCACCGCCGCCGTCAAGGAGCAGGCGTGGGCGCGGGTGGTGGAGTCGGACACCCTGTCGAACGCTCTGGTGGAGGCGACCATCGCGGGCTTCGTGCGGCCCTCGCAGCGGGAGCTGCTGGCGCCGTACGCGGAGAAGTACTTCGCGGTGATCGAGCGGGTGTGGCAGGAGCGGTCGATCCAGATCGGGATGGACGTGGTGCGCGGCCTGTTCCCCTCGCTGCGGGACTCGCGGGGGACGCTGGACGCGGCGGACGCGTGGCTCGCCGCGCACGAGCAGGCCGCGCCCGCGCTGCGCCGCCTCGTCCTGGAGGCGCGCGACGACCTGGCTCGCGCGCTGCGCGGGCAGGAGTGCGACGCGGCGGCCGGATCCGCCGGCTGAGCCGTCACCCGGACGGCCGCAGCTCTGGCCAAGGCTCAGGCGTGGAGTAACCGTTACAAAGTTCCCGTAACCCCTGGCCCGCCCCCGGGCGGACCAGGGGTTTTCGGCATCCGAACACCCGTCCTTTAGAGCGGGGTTGTCCCCATTTTTCGACGGGCGTGTAACAGCGGTTAGCGGGCGGCCCGGGGACGGGAACGTCCCGGGACATGAACCACGACACCCCGCTCTCCCCCCGCCCCCTGAGCCATCTGGCCGAGGCGCACCGCCGGGTCCTGACCACCGCCCAGTTGCGCGCCCACGGCGTGTCGGCGGCCGAGACGACCGAGCAGTGCCGGGCAGGCGGCCCCTGGCAGCAGTTCCTGCCGGGCGTCTTCCTGCTCCATCCGGGACCGCCGACCAGCGAGGAGCGGCTGCACGCCGTGCTCCTGTACGCGACGCGCGGGCAGGTGCCGCGTCCGGCGCCCGGGGTGCCGGCCCAGCCGACGGCCCAGGAGCCGCACCGCCCGGCCTGCCCGGACGTGATGATCACCGGGCTGGCCGCCCTCGCCCTGCACGGCTTCTCGGCCGCGCCGGCCCTGCTCGCACTGGAGAAGATCGACGTCCTGGTGCCGCGGCTGCGCCGGCTGCGCTCGACGGGCTGCGCGCGGGTGGTCCGGGCGTCCGAGCCGCCCGTCCCCGAGGTCGTCACGGGCGTCCCGGTCGCCCCGGTGCCGCGCGCCCTGGCGGACGCGGTGGCGCAGTTGCAGGAAGCGGTGACCGTGCAGCGGCTGCTGACGGAGGCGGTGCGCGGCGGGCACTGCGAACCGGCCGCCGTGGTCCGGGCCCTGACCGGTGCGAGGCTGCTGACCAGGCCGCACGTGGTGGACGCGCTGGACTCGCTGCTCGCCGAGGGCCGCTCGGTCGCCGAGGACCGGCTGTACCGGATGGTCGAGAGGAGCACGGCCTGCCCGACCCGGTGTGGAACGTGGACCTGCGCCTGCCGGGCGGCCCGCACCTGGGCGGCCTGGACGCGTACTGGCCCGACCAGGCGGTCGCCCTGGAACTGGACACCCGCGCCCCGCTCCAGGGCCGCCCGGACGAGGACACCCTCTGGTCGGAGTACGCCCGCAAGCGCGAGCACCTGGAGCGCCTGGGCATCACGGTCGTCCACATCACGCCCCGCAAGCTGCGCGACGCGATGGAGCAGCAGGCGACGGTGGTCCGCACGGCCCTGATGGCGGCGGCCGACCGCGAACCGGCCGCGTACGTGGTGGTGCTGCCCCGGTAGGCCGCCGGCCGGCCCGGGGCCGGCCCCCGCGAAGCGACCCGCCCCGAGCCGGTGAGCGGTCCCGGGGCAGTCTGCTGCCAGGGGGCCGCTCACCGGCCGGTGGGCCGCACCGGGCAGGGCGACTCACCGGCGGGTGGGCCGCACCGGGCAGGGCCGCTCACCGGCCGGTGGGGCGCTTCATCCTCCGCAGTACTCCGCCTTCAGCACCGCGTCGCTCTCGTCCGCCCAGTCCCCGTTGTAGTTGAAGGCCAGGGCGTGGCGGCCGTCGGCCGTGGTCGTCGCAGAGGAGGACGAGCCGTGGATGCCGCCGTCGTGTCCCCACACGTGTACGCCGCAGGAGAGGGTCCGCTCCATGAGGCCGAGGCCGTAGCCGGTCCCGGGCACCGTGGTCTTCATCTCCCGCAACTGCCGGGGCGGCAGCAGCCGGCCGCGCAGCAGGGCCGAGTAGAAGCGGGTCAGGTCGGCGGAGTCCGAGATCATCTCGCCCGCCGAGGAGGCGATGGAGGGGTTGAGTTCGGTGACGTCGTACGCCGGTCCCGCCGCAGCGCCCAGTCTGGAGTAGGAGCGGCTGCTGGGGTGCGGGACGGTGACCCGCGTGCCGGGCAGCGACGTGGCCGCGAGGTGCAGCGGCCGCAGGATGCGGTCGCGGATCTCGCGGGCGTAGGAGTGCCCGGTGGCGCGCTCGATCACCAGGCCGGCCAGGACGTAGTTGGTGTTGGAGTAGTTCCAGGAGGTGCCGGGGGCGAAGTCCGGCTCGTGGGACAGGGCGATGCGCACGAGGTCCTCGGGCCGCACCGTCTCGTAGCGGTGCCGGAAGAAGCCGTCCTTGTCGAAGTAGGCGCGGCCGAAGGCCTTGTCGGACGTGTAGTTGTAGACGCCGCTGGTGTGGTTGAGCAGTTGCCGCAGGGTGATCGTGCGGCCGTCGTTGCCGTGGCCGCGCACCAGGCCGGGCAGCCAGTGGTCCACGGTGTCGTCCAGCGACAGCCGTCCCTCCGCCTCCAGTTGGAGCAGCACCGTGGCCGTGAAGGTCTTGGTGATGCTGCCCACCCGGTAGCGGTCGTGCGTCCCGCGCGGCGCGCCGGTGCGCAGGTCGCCCACGCCCTCGCCGGCGCTCCAGGTGTCCGCGCCCTCCCGTGCGGTCGCCGTCGCTCCGGGCACTCCGTCCGCCACGGCCGCCCCAAGGGCCGCGCGGGTCGCCCCGTGGCCGCCGGGACCGTCCGGGACGGCGGCCTGCGCCGTCGCGGGTCCCGCCAGTGCCACCGCCAGGACCAGGGCCGTCGCGCCCACCAGGCGCGCTCGTACCGACATCGTCTTCCCCTCTCAGCCGTCCGACCGGTTCGCCCACAAGAACCGGCGACCGGCCCGGACGGTTGCCGTGCGGTCACCCGGTTGAGTGACAACCGGCCATTGGGCGACCAGGCCCTGCCGCGTCGCGGGGCGGACGGGAATCCGACGACATGGCCCTGAGGCGGGTCCGGGGGGTGATCCACCTGGATCGGACCCCCTCTGCGGGCTACCGGCCTGCGGTGGGAGTCTCGGCGAATCGCTTCTTGTACGCCTTGACGAAATGGCTGCTGTCGGCGAAGTGCCAGCGTGCGGCGATTTCGGCCACGGTGAGGCGTGTCGAGAGCAGCTCTGCCCTGGCGCGTTCGAGTCGGCGTTCGCGCACGTATCCCATGACCGAGGACACGGCCCCTTGACCGAACGCGCGGTAGAGGGTGCGGACGGACACGTTCAGGGCCGCCGCGATCCCCCCGGGGTCGAGGTCGGGGTCGGCGAGCAGCCGGGCCTCTATGTGGTCCATCGCCGCCCTCAGGAGCGCAGGTGCGAACTCCGCGTCGTCGATGACCTGCTCGTTCATCAGTCCTCTGAACAGCTCCAGGGTCGCGTTGCGGGCGGCCCCGGCCGCGGCAGCACCGAGTCCGTCGGCCAGTTCGGCCCAGAGCCGGAGGTGGGCGAGCAGGAGGGCCGCGGCAGGTGACGCCTGCTCCGCGGTGACCGCCCGCGTGTTCTTCGGGAAGCGGATCTCGCTCGCGGGCAGGACCAGGGTGATCGCCCGAGTGCCCCGGGCGACCTCGAAGTCCCAGAGGTCCTCGTTCCTTCGCACGCACAGCATTCCGGCCGCCGCCGTGGCTCGCTGACCTCGCGTGGCGAAGCGCCACTCACCGCTGAGCGTCACACTTGTCACGATCCGGTCCTCGAGATGCCCGTCCGGCCCCCCGGTGCCCCCCGCGACCGCGTCGCTGTACTGGTCCTCCAGGAAGAGATCGAGCAGGTTCTGCTTCCAGATGCGAGCGCGGTACGTCCCTTCGCTGTGCCGCGGCAGCCGCATGGGCGGAGCCGGCACCGACTCGCCCCCCTGGCGCCGCCACTCCCTGAGCAGCACACAGTTCCGGTTCTCGCTCGCATACGGCACGGTGACGTCGACCACGGGTGCGGAAGGGTTCCCGATACGCCAAGGAGGCACGCTGACTCCGGTGCTCATCTGGACCAAGCTACTCCTCCCCCTGGTCACCGCCCCGGCCAGGTTCACCGTGCGGCCCTGGGTGGCAAGGAAGTACAACGCACGGGGCCGACTGGTACAAGCCGCCGGCGTCCGGGCCCTGTGATCCTGGTCGGGCGCCTCCTCGCCTCCCCGGCACGAGCGGATTCTCTCCCGGGACGAGCAGGTATCGCCGGACCTCCGGGGTCCTGGCTCCGACCGCCTGGGCGCCGGTCCGTCTGTCCAGGTCTGTTTCACTCACCAACTGGAGTATTCGTGTCCGAATCCGCGGTGACTCTCTTCGAGAGTCTGGTTGGCGCTGAGCCGCCGCACGACGTACCCGTGCTGTTCGACACGGCGTGCGTGATGGGCGGGAGCATAGCGGGGCTCCTCGCGGCACGGGTGCTCTCCGACCGCGCGCGCAAGGTCGTCATCGTCGAGCCCGACGACACGTCGGCGGAGTCCGGGTCGCGCTCCGGGGTGCCCCAGGACCAGCAGGTGCACACACTGCTGCCGGCCGGCCGGCTGTGGATCGAGCGGTGGCTTCCCGGTGTTTCGCAGGAGGCGCAGGACCGGGGCGCGTCGCTCGTCGGACCCGACAAGCAGTTCGTCGGCTACGACGACGTCCGGCAGGCGCCGGACGGCGTGGACCACCTGTTCCTCGCGGTCGGGCGTCCTCTGCTGGAGACCCTCGTCCGGGCCCGGGTCACCGCGCTGCCCAATGTCTCGGTCCTGCGGGCGCGGGCGACCGGTTTGCGATACGGCGACGGCGCCGTCGTCGGCGTGCGCTTCGCCGGGTCCGGGAACGGAGATCAGGCAGAGCGGGCGGAGGGGTACCTCGCGGCGGATTTCGTCGTGGACGCGATGGGACGCTCCAGCAGGCTGTCGAACTGGCTCAGGCAGGACGGTTACGACCAGCCCCGGCTCGAACGGCTGGAATCCTCGGTCAACTACGCGACCGCGCTGTTCGAGCGCCCGGTGAAGTTCCCGGAGCTGGAAGTGGCGACCGTACTGCAACTGTTCACCCCGCGGTACCCGTCGGACGGAGTGTCCGTCGCGGCGGCGACCGCGATCGAAGAGCAGCAGTGGCTCGTCATGCTGATGGGCTACGGCGACAACCGGCCCGGCAGGACGACCGACGAGTTCCGCGCGCGCTGTGCCGCACTGCCCGGGATCTTCAGCGACATCACCAGTGGCGGTGTCACCCGTGAGGTGGTGACGTACCACCAGGCGGACAGCAGGCGCCGGCACTTCACCGAAGCAGGCCACCTGCCGGCGCGCCTGGTCAGCATGGGGGACGCCGTGGCCTCGTTCAACCCGGTCTACGGCCAGGGCATGAGTTCCGCCGCTCTGCACGCCTCCTGCTTGGCCTCCTACCTCGGCAGCGGTGCCGACCTCGACGAAGCGGCCACGGAGTTCTTCCGTCTGCAGCAGGTGGTCGTCGACGCGGCCTGGGCCGTGTCCGCGGGGGGTGACGCCGCCCGCATCGACGCCGAGAACGGTACCGAGGTGCCGGAGGAGGTGCGGCGACAGCGCCGGGCCATGGAGCAGATCGTCGGCGCCGCCCTCGTCGACGCCGATGTGTCGCGGGCCTTCAACAACGTCTCCTACATGCTGCGTCACCCCGGCACGCTGTTCGATCCAGAGCTCCTGGAAAAGGCGGCGGCCGCCACCGAAGGAGTTGCCGCGAAATGACGGACACCACGATCGACCGGTACATCGGCCTGTCGGACCGGGCGGTGCACGACGATTCGGCGCTCGATGAACTGCTGACTCTGTTCGCCCCCGACGCGATCGTCCGACTCGGTCCGGAACCAGTCCGTGGCAGTGCGGCCATCGCTGCCTTCTACCGTGCCCACTTCGCGACCTTCGCCGACTCCCGGCACTACTGGAACACGACGGTGCTGGAAGACGGCACGCTGCGGGCCGAGTGGGCGGCCGCGGCCCGCATGGCGGACGGCCGACTCATGACAGTGGCTGGGGTAGAGCACGCTAAGCTCGACGGCAACGTCATCGCCGACCTGCGCAATGAGTTCACCCGTCTTCCCGGTTAAGACGTCGTCTCAGTCGGTGAGTCGGGCTCCTCAAAGGCTCACCGAAGATCGAACCTGAACAACCAGCAGGCAATCCGAACGCTCCGATCACCAGCGCGTCGACGGGACGACCCTGCGCGCAGGGGGCAGCGGCTGCGGACTCCGCCGACTTCTCGCTGTCGCCATGGGCGGAGTCCGCGCGGTTCGTCGGAACCTCCATGACCAGCAGGTTCCGGTGGCGACGGCAAGGTGCGGCGGGCGTGACAAGGGAGAGGTGCAAACACGTGAGTGCCAAAGGCGTCATCGACGAGACCGGAACGGGACGCGGCGGCCCCGAAGAGCCGTCGGTTCCCGCGCCGGACAGGACCGTGGGGGGTGTCTCGGGGGAGCGGCTGGTGCTGTTCACCGACGCGGTGACGGCGATCTCCATCACCCTGCTGATCCTGCCGCTGGTGGACCTCGTCCCCGAGGCCGCGTCCGCGCACGAGCACGCCAGTGAGGTGATCACCGGTCACCTCGACCAGGTCTGGAGCTTCCTGCTCAGCTTCGCGGTCGTCGCGAACATCTGGCGGGAGCACCACCGGGCCTTCTCGACGCTCATCAAGGCCACCCGCTCCCTGACGGTGTGGAACATGGGGTGGCTGCTGTCGGTCGTCGTGATCCCGCTCCCGACGGAGATGATCGGCGCCTTCGGCCGCGACCGGTTCGTGGCGGCGTTCTACTACGCGGTGCTCCTGGCCGGCATGGTGTGCCGACTGGCCATGTTGAAGATCCTCAAGGGCAACCCGGCCATGGTCGAGGGGGATGGCGAAGAGACCCGCCGGAGGATCGCGCACCTGTACACCGACAGTTACATCAACGTCATCGCCGTGGTCGTCGCGTTCGCCATCGCCCTCGCCGTACCGGTGCTGCAGTACTGGAGCCTTCTGCTGCTGATCCTGCCTGGGCGGGTGCGATTCGCGGGCCGGCGCAGCTCGCGCTGACCACTGGGACGGCCGGTGCCCGGGGACCCGTCCGGGCCCTGGGGGCACCTGCCCCGCGGCTCGGGGATCGACGGGCGTGGGCGAGCCGGAACGCGGTTCAGCCGCCGGCGGCCAGGGCCCGCAGTCGGTCCAGCGTCTCGCGAATGACCTCTTGCAAGTCTTGGTCCTCCGCAGCGGTGACCCATCGCGAGAAGGCGACGCGGAACACCGCGATGCCGGTCTCGGCGGCCAGGCCGGCCTCGATGTCGCCGATGCCCCGCTGTCGCAACCTGTCGGCCAGGGCGGCCGACAGGGAGGTGAGCTTGATCAACTCGCGCTCACGGAGATCGGCGGTGGCCATGATCACGGCCTGCCGCTTCCGGGCCAGCTCACGGTCGCCGCCCACGGTCCGGGCCACGGTTTCGAGTACGGCCGCGACAGCATCCAGCGCCGACGTCGTGGTCGGCAACTCCTCTAGAGCAGCCAGCGACTTCTCTTCCAGGACGGAGGAACCGTCGAAAAGGACCTCGCGCTTGTCGGCGAAGTACCGGAAGAACGTGCGAGCGGTGACGCCCGCCCGCTCGGCGATGTCCGCCACCATCGTCTGCTCGAAGCCGCGCTCCAGATAGAGCGACAGCGCGGCCTCGCGCAGTCGGTCACCGGCCCCAGGCTTCCACCGTCCCATGCCGAGAGTGTAGGTGATGACACCTCGTGACACCCCGCTCCTCCCGCCGTGATGTCACTCAATGACATCGCCGTGGTAGAGTCATGTCAGCTGATGACATCACTCGTGGAGGCACCGATGAAGCGCATCCAGTACCACCAGTACGGCGGACCCGAAGTCATGCGGCTGGAGGAGTTCGAGCCGACTCGTCCTGGTTCCGGCGAGGTTCTGGTCCGCGTGCGGGCGGCCGCGGCCAATCCGATGGACTGGGGCATCCGCAGCGGCGCCATGAAGATGGTGACCGGGCGGAAGTTCCCGCGCGCACTGGGCTACGACTTCGCGGGCGTCATCGAGGCGGTCGGCGAGGGCGTCACTCGGCTCGCCGTCGGCGACGAAGTGCTCGGCGGGGCGTCGATCAAGGCATCGGGAGCTTTCGCCGAGATGGTCCTGGCCGCGGAGAGAGGGGTTGTGAAGAAGCCCGCGGAACTCTCCTTCGAGGAGGCCGCGGCCATCCCGACCGTCGGCCTCACCGCACTCCAAGCCGTGGTCAAGAAGGGCAGGCTGCAACCCGGGCAATCGGTCTTCGTCAACGGCTGCCTCGGTGGAGTCGGCCGAGCCGGCGCCCAGATCGCGCTGGCGCACGGCGCCTCGGTGGGAGGCAGCTGCCGCGCCACCGCCACGCAGGACGCGCGCGACCTCGGCCTCGACCCGATCGTCGAATTCGACTTCGACCCGACGGCGCTCAGCGGCCGGTTCGACCTCGTCGTCGACACTGCCGGCACGCTCCGGGCCGACGCGGCGAAGAAGATGCTGAAGCCAGGCGGACGCGTCGTCAGCATCCACCCCACCCCGGCGAACCTCGCGAAGAGCGCACTGCCGGGCCCGTACAACGTCCTGATCACCAGGCCCGTCACGGAGGACCTCGGGGAGGTCGCGCGCGCCGCTGGACGCGGCACACTGCGGGTGCCGATCGCCCGCACGGTGCCACTCGCGGAGGCGATCGCGGCACTGACAGAGCTCGAACGCCACGGCACGCCCAAGGGCGGCAAGCTCGTCATCACGACCGGATGACCGCAGGGGCATCGGTCACATCCCCGTGCCCGGCCGACCGTTCACGGCCGCCGGCTCCTGGTCGACCGTCTCCGGGCCGGGCGTCCCGACGCCCACATCGCTGACAAGACGGGCACCTCGCGGGCCACGGCCCACAAGTGGGTCCGGCACCGGCGAGCCGAGGGCGATGCGGGCCTGTGCGACCGCACGAGCCGGCCCCGAGCCACTCCACACGGCACACCCGCCGACGTGGAGGAACGGATCCGCGCAACCACGCGAGCGGATCTCCCGCACATCCAAGTGGTCGTTGCCGCACACCCCTGCGCCTCACAGCCCGGACCGCTCGGCGATCCCCCTCCACCGCCTACGGCTTCGGCTGCCATGTCCCCGGACACGACCTACGCCCCGGCGGCCGCGTCCGGAGTCACGCGCCCCGCGGCGGGCCGCTCCCGCCACAGCCGCAGTCCCACGTCGACCAGGCCGACCCGCTGGAGTTCCGGCACCGCGTCCAGGTCGTGCCAGGCGGCCATGTCCGTCGAACCGCCGGTCTCGTGGCGCAGGTCGCCGCCGGTGACCTGCGCCTCGTAGACGATGCGCAGCCCGTGGAAGTCGGCGTGGCTGCCCAACGGCCTCGGGTAGGTGCGCCGGATGGAGTCGACGCCGAGCAGGGCGACCGGCTCGACGGCGTAGCCGGTCTCCTCCTCGGCCTCGCGGACCACGGTGTCGTAGGGGTCCTCGCCGTGCTCCATACCGCCGCCGGGCAGCGTCCACCGGCGTGCGCCGTCCCGCGCGACCCAGCGGGCCAGCAGCATCCGTCCGTCCCGCACACACACGGCGTAGGCCGCCACCCGCAACTCCTCACGCATGGGGAGACGTTACGGCAGCGCGGGGGCGGCCGGGGGCGCTTCGGGCGCGCGCGGGGGCGGCGGCCGTGCCTCCGCGGACCGCCAAGAGGAGGTACGCGGACGGGCATGCGGCCGGCCGACGGCGGGCACCCTTCGAACGCGGGCCGCCACCAAGCGCGTTCACCCGTCTGTGACATGCGCCGATTGGTGGGGGTTCTGGGGCATGTGCGCCCCGTGACGCATGGCGGGATCACGCCATGCGTCCATCCCGCGTCGGTCAACACTCCCCAAACATTGTCCTCTTGAGTAAAGCTGAGCGATCGTCCGACTCCGAAATCCGGACGACTGCGATCACTTCCGGTCGCGCCCCGCCTGGTTCTCCACCGACAAGGGATGCCGATGACCTCTGATTCCCCCCGCGCCCCGGGCGCGAGACGCCTGGCCCGCATCGCCGCGGCCACCGGCGTGGTGGCCGCGCTCTGCGCGGCCGGACCGCTGCCCCTGGCCGCCGCCCAGGACGGCCCCGCCCCCGCCGACGTGTCCGTCAGGTCGGCGAGCGCCAAACTCGGCGCCGACGACGCCGACCTGCTCGCCGCGGCCAAGGCCGACGGCGCCAAGAACGTCACGATGATGATCGCGACCGCACCGGGCCGGACCGAGCAGGTCGCCCGGCAGCTGGACGCGGTCAGGGGCGGCTCGGTCGGCCGCACCCACGACAAGCTCGGCTACGTGCGGGCCACCGTGCCGACCGCCGCGGCCGACTCGGTGATCGCCGCGGCCGAGAAGCTGTCCACGGTGCACGCCATCGACCTGCGCCAGGAGATACCGCTCGACGACCCGGCCCCGGACGCGGGCACCGCCAAGGGCGCGCAGGGCAAGGGCGGCAAGGGCGACAGCGCCTCCTACCCCGCGCCCGGCAAGAACACGCCCGCCGCGAACCCGTACAACCCGTCCTTCGAGACGGGCGCCGTCGACTTCGTGCGCGGCGACGCGAAGGCGGACGGCCGGGGCGTCACCATCGGCATCCTCGACTCCGGCGTGGACCTCGGCCACCCGGCCCTGCAGCGCACCACCACCGGCGAGCGCAAGATCGTCGACTGGGTGACCGCGACCGACCCGATCATCGACGGCGACGCCACCTGGCGCCCGATGGTGAACGCGGTCTCCGGGCCCGCCTTCAGCTACGGCGGCCAGAGCTGGAAGGCCCCGGCGGGCTCGTACCAGATCAGCACCTTCAAGGAGTCCGCGACCGCGGGCGGCGACGCCAAGGGCGACGCGAACCGCGACGGCGACACCACCGACTCCTGGGGCCTGCTGTACGACCCGGCGGCCGGCACGGTCCGCGTCGACCTGAACAACAACAACGACTTCACCGACGACACGCCGATGAAGCCGTACAAGGACGGCTTCCAGGTCGGGTACTTCGGCACCGACGACCCGAAGACGGACGTCGTCGAGCGGCAGCCCTTCGTCGTGCAGATCCGCAAGGACGTGCCGATGGACCCCTACGGCGGGTCCTGGACCGGCAAGAAGGCCGACTTCGTCAACATCGGCGTCATCGAGTCCGAGCACGGCACGCACGTCGCCGGCATCACCGCCGCCAACGGCCTGTTCGGCGGGAAGATGAACGGCGCGGCCCCGGGCGCCAAGATCGTCTCCTCGCGTGCCTGCACCTGGAGCGGCGGCTGCACCAACGTGGCGCTCACCGAGGGCATGATCGACCTCGTCGCCGACCGCGGCGTCGACATCGTCAACATGTCCATCGGCGGCCTGCCGGCCCTCAACGACGGCAACAACGCGCGCGCCGAGCTGTACACCCGCCTGATCGACACCTACGGCGTCCAGCTCGTCATCTCCGCGGGCAACTCCGGCCCCGGCGCCAACACCATCGGCGATCCCGGCCTGGCCGACAAGGTCATCTCGGTCGGCGCCGGCATCTCCAAGGAGACCTGGGCCGCGAACTACGGCTCCGGTGTGCGGGCCCGGTACGCGATGATGCCGTTCTCCTCGCGCGGCCCGCGTGAGGACGGCGGCTTCACGCCCACGCTGGTCGCGCCCGGCGCGGCGATCAACACCACCCAGACCTGGCTGCCGGGTTCCCCGGTCGCCGAGGCGGGCTACTCCCTGCCGGCCGGCTACTCGATGCTCCAGGGCACCTCGATGGCCTCCCCGCAGGCCACCGGCGCCTCCGCCCTGCTGCTGAGCGCCGCCAAGCAGCGGCACATCGACCTCGCCCCGGCGAAGCTGCGCACCGCGCTCACCTCGACCGCCCACCACATCCCGGGCGCCCAGGCCTACGAGGAGGGCGCCGGCCGCATCGACGTCGTGGACGCCTGGAAGGCGATCCGCCGCGGTACCGACGCCCACGAGTACACGGTCCGGGCCCCGGTCGACACCGCGATCGACTACGCGCTGAAGACCCCCGGCTACGGCACCGGCCTCTACGACCGCGAGGGCGGTCTGAAGGCCGGCCAGAAGAAGACCTACGACGTCACCGTCACGCGCACCTCCGGTCCTGACCGGGCGGTGTGGCACACGCTGCGCATCGCGAACAACCCCGAGCACACCTTCCGGATCGTCGGCTCGCCCCTCGTACGGCTGCCGCTGAACGAGCCGGTGACCGTCAAGGTGCAGGCCGCTCCCCGTTCGGCGGGGCTGAAGAGCGCGATCCTGGAGGTCGACGACCCCTTCACCCCCGGCGTCGACCGGCAGATCCTCACCACCGTCGTGGTCGCGGACCCGGTCCGGTACACCTACTCCGACACGTCCTCGGTGGAGCGCAACAGCACGCGCTCCTACTTCCTGACCGTGCCCGAGGGAGCGAAGTCGCTGGAGGTGGCGATCGGCGGGCTGAAGGACAAGAGCCAGACCCGCTTCATCGCCATCCACCCCTACGGCGTCCCGGTCGACAACACCTCGACCCCGTACTGCTACAACAACTACCTCGACGGCAACGGCTGCAAGCCCGACGTCCGCTCCTACGCCGACCCGCAGCCGGGCGTGTGGGAGGTCGAGGTCGAGGCGCGCCGCACCTCGCCGCTGCTCGACAACCCGTACCGGCTGGACGTCTCCGTGCTGGGCGCGGCCTTCGACCCGCAGACCGTGACCGTGCCCGAGGCGAAGGCCGGCACGCCGGTCGCCGCCTCCTGGAAGGTCACGAACACCCACGCCGCCCTGGACGGCCGGCTGACCGGCGGCCCCCTCGGCTCCGCCAAGTCGGACCGGCCCACCGTGAAGGGCGGGGAGAAGCAGACCACGACCGTGACCGTCCCCGAGGGCGCCCAGTCGCTCGACGTCGCCATCGGAGGGGTCTCCGACAAGTCCGCCGACCTGGACCTGGTCGTCTACGACGCGAGCGGCAAGGAGGTCGCGAAGTCCGCGGACGGCGACTCCGAGGAATCGGTGTCGATCGCGTCGCCGGCCGCCGGCACGTACACCGTGGAGGTCGCCGCGTACTCGGTGCCGTCCGGTTCGACGGCCTACGACTACCGGGACGTGTTCTTCTCCGCCGCGCTCGGCACGGTGGCGGTGGACGCGTCGGCCCCGGTGAAACTGGGCACGGGCGCCTCGGCGACGGTGACCGGCCAGGTCACCGCCGCGGCCCAGGCACCGCAGGGCCGTGAGTTCTTCGGGCAGGTGCAGCTGGTGAACGCGCGGGGCACCGTCGCGGGCACCGGCAGCGTGAAGATCGGCAAGGTCCTGCCGTAACCGGCGGCACCGGCCGCAGGCTGCCGTAGCCGGCGGCACCGGTCACAGGGCGGGCGTCCGTGCGTGCGGGCGCCCGCCCTTCGCCGTCCCCGCCCTTCGTTGCCCTTCCCCGCCCGTCCCCGTCCTTCGCCGTCCTTCGCCGTCCCAGGCCCTCCCGGGCCGTGCGGGTGTGCGGCGCGTCGGCGCCCGTGCCGTTGCGTATGTCACATCGTCGTATACGACCGGGGCGGCCGGGCAGGCACGGATCAGCACAGCTTGCGGTCCGTGCCCCAGGACGGGCGAATTTCTGCAGCTCACCCGGGGTGCGCACCGCAGAACCGCAACCGCGCGGCGGCCGGACCCGTCCCTTTCGGCGGGACGTTCCCCGGCGCGCGGCGCAAAGAACTGGACACCTGGGCCGGGGTCGGCCGCATGATGGAAAGGCCGCGGCCGGGCGACACGCACGGCACACGCACGTACAGCAGACGCCAAGGGAGACACCGTGAGGGTCGGAATCGTCGGAGCCACCGGTCAGGTCGGCACGGTCATGCGCAGGATCCTCACGGAACGCGACTTCCCCGTCACCGCACTGCGCCTGTTCGCCTCGGCCCGCTCGGCCGGGACGGTCCTGGACGGCGTGACGGTGGAGGACGCGGCGACGGCCGACTACACCGGCCTGGACATCGTGCTGTTCTCGGCGGGCGGCGCGACCTCGAAGGCGCTGGCCGAAAAGGTCGCCTCGCAGGGCGCCGTGGTGATCGACAACTCCTCGGCCTGGCGCCGCGACCCGGACGTGCCGCTGGTGGTGTCCGAGGTGAACCCGCACGCGATCCTCGACCGCCCCAAGGGCATCATCGCCAACCCGAACTGCACGACGATGGCCGCCATGCCGGTCCTCAAGCCGCTGCACGCGGAGGCGGGCCTCGAAGCACTGGTCGTCGCCACCTACCAGGCGGTGTCCGGCTCCGGTCTCGCGGGCGTCGCCGAGCTGCACGGCCAGACCCAGAAGGTCGTCGCGGACGCCGACCGGCTCACCCACGACGGCGCGGCCGTGGACTTCCCCGAGCCGGCCGTCTACAAGCGCCCCATCGCCTTCAACGTGCTCCCCTTCGCCGGCAACCTCGTCGACGACGGCCTGAACGAGACCGACGAGGAGCACAAGCTCCGCAACGAGTCCCGCAAGATCCTGGAGATCCCCGGGCTGAAGGTCTCCGGCACCTGCGTGCGCGTCCCGGTCTTCTCCGGGCACTCCCTCCAGATCAACGCCCGTTTCGCGCGTCCGCTCGGCGTGGAGCGCGCCACGGAGCTGCTGGCCGCCGCCCCGGGCGTCGTCCTCTCCGACATCCCGACCCCCCTCCAGGCCGCCGGGCAGGACCCGTCCTACGTCGGCCGTATCCGCCGCGACGAGACGGCGGACAACGGCCTGGCCCTGTTCGTCTCCAACGACAACCTGCGCAAGGGCGCGGCCCTGAACGCGGTGCAGATCGCGGAGCTGGTGGCGGCCGAGCTGAAGGGCTGACCGCCCGCCGGCCGCCGCTCCTCGTCCCGGCGGTCAGGGCCTGCGCACCTCGTGTCAGGGCCTGCGCACCTCGTAGAGGAAGCAGCCGTACTCGACGGCCCGGACGTGGACCAGTGCCACGGCCGGGTCGTCGAACGCTTCCGCGAGGGCGGCGTCGAAGTGCGCGGCGCCCGCCTCCACCAGCCGCCCGCCCAGGATGTGCCCGTCGGCGGAGTAGCGCCGCACCACGCGGTGGGCGTTGGTGAAGGCGAGGCCCGCGCCCTCCGGTCCCGCGCCCTCCGGTCCCGCGTCCTCCGGTCCTGCGCACTCCCGCGCGTGGACGAAGACGGGCCCCTGCTCGTCGTACGCCCCGGGCGCGGCGCCCGTCTCGGCCGCCCAGCGCCGCAGCGGCGCGTAGGAGACCAGCGCGATCAGCTCGCCGGGCTCACTCCTGCGCAGGCAGCAGCGCAGCGGCGCGCCGCCCTCCTCGTCGGTGAACGGCTCCGCCGGGCGTCCGGCGTCGTCCCGCTCCCGCAGGTCCGCCAGCACGGCGGGGTCGATGGCGCGGGCGCCGCGGCCCGTCTTCTCTCGCGTTTCCTCCGCTGTCGTCATGGCTCAAGGCTCGCGTGTTCGAACGCCGTCCACCGGCGGAAATCGGTCGTCGCGTCGGGCGCGGGTCGCATGGAAGGATGACGCAATCCACACATCACGAGGAGATGACCGCGTGCCTGGCACAAACCTGACTCGCGAAGAGGCGCAGCAGCGGGCGAAGCTGCTCACCGTTGACTCGTACGAGATCGATCTCGACCTCTCCGGCGCTCAGGGTGGGGGTACCTCCCGCTCGGACGAAGCCGAGAGCGGCGGAGGCACCTACCGGTCCGTGACCACGGTGCGCTTCGACGTCGCCGAGGACGGCGCCGATTCCTTCATCGACCTGATCGCCCCGGCCGTGCACGAGGTGACCCTCAACGGCGACGCGCTGGAGCCGGCGGAGGTCTTCGCGGACTCCCGGATCGCACTCCCCGGCCTGCTCAAGGGCCGCAACGTCCTGCGCGTCGTCGCCGACTGCGCCTACACCAACACCGGCGAGGGCCTGCACCGCTTCGTCGACCCGGTCGACGACCAGGTCTACCTGTACACGCAGTTCGAGGTGCCGGACGCCCGCCGGGTCTTCGCCTCCTTCGAGCAGCCGGACCTGAAGGCCACCTTCCAGTTCACCGTGAAGGCGCCCGAGGGCTGGACCGTCGTGTCCAACTCGCCCACCCCCGAGCCCCAGGACGACGTCTGGGTGTTCGAGCCGACGCCGCGCATCTCGACGTACATCACCGCGCTGATCGTCGGCCCGTACCACGCCGTGCACAGCGTGTACGAGAAGGACGGGCAGTCGGTGCCGCTCGGCATCTACTGCCGGCCCTCGCTCGCCGAGTTCCTCGACGCGGACGCGATCTTCGAGGTCACCCGGCAGGGCTTCGACTGGTTCCAGGAGAAGTTCGACTACGCCTACCCGTTCGCCAAGTACGACCAGCTGTTCGTGCCGGAGTTCAACGCGGGCGCGATGGAGAACGCGGGCGCGGTGACCATCCGCGACCAGTACGTCTTCCGGTCCAAGGTGACCGACGCGGCGTACGAGGTGCGCGCGGAGACGATCCTGCACGAGCTGGCCCACATGTGGTTCGGCGACCTGGTCACCATGGAGTGGTGGAACGACCTGTGGCTGAACGAGTCGTTCGCCACCTACACCTCCATCGCCTGCCAGGCGCACGCCCCCGGCTCGCGCTGGCCGCACTCGTGGACGACCTTCGCCAACTCCATGAAGACGTGGGCCTACCGGCAGGACCAGCTGCCCTCCACCCACCCGATCATGGCGGAGATCAACGACCTGGACGACGTCCTCGTCAACTTCGACGGCATCACCTACGCCAAGGGCGCCAGCGTCCTCAAGCAGCTGGTGGCCTACGTCGGCATGGACGAGTTCTTCCGGGGCGTGCAGGCGTACTTCAAGCGGCACGCCTTCGGCAACACGCGCCTGTCCGACCTGCTCGGCGCGCTGGAGGAGACCTCCGGGCGCGATCTGAAGACGTGGTCGAAGAAGTGGCTGGAGACGGCCGGCATCAACGTCCTGCGGCCCGAGATCGAGACGGACGCCGAGGGTGTCATCACTTCCTTCGCGGTCCGCCAGGAGGCCCCCGCCCTCCCGGCGGGCGCCAAGGGCGAGCCCGTGCTGCGCCCGCACCGCATCGCGATCGGCCTGTACGACCTCGACGAGGCGAGCGGCAAGCTGGTGCGCGCCGAGGACGGCCGGATCGAGCTGGACGTGGACGGCGAGCTGACCGCCGTACCGCAGCTGGCCGGCCGGCGCCGCCCGGCGGTCGTCCTGCTCAACGACGACGACCTCTCCTACGCCAAGGTCCGCCTGGACGAGCAGTCGCTGGCGTTCGTCACCGAGCACCTGGGCGACTTCGCGTCCTCGCTGCCGCGCGCCCTGTGCTGGGCGTCGGCCTGGGACATGACCCGCGACGGCGAACTGGCCACCCGCGACTACCTGTCGCTGGTCCTGTCCGGGATCGGCAAGGAGTCCGACATCGGCGTGGTGCAGTCGCTGCACCGCCAGGTGAAGCTCGCCGTCGACCTGTACGCCGACCCGTCCGCCCGCGACGCCCTGCTCACCCGGTGGACCGACGCCACGCTGGCGCACCTGCGCGCCGCCGAGGCCGGCAGCGACCACCAGCTGGCGTGGGCGCGCGCCTTCGCGGCGACGGCCCGCACCCCCGAGCAGCTCGACCTGCTGAACGCCCTGCTGGAGGGCACGCAGACGATCGAGGGCCTGGCCGTCGACACGGAGCTGCGCTGGGCGTTCGTGCAGCGGCTCGCGGCGGTGGGCCGGTTCGACGAGGCGGAGATCGCCGGCGAGTACGAGCGGGACAAGACCGCCGCCGGTGAGCGGCACGCGGCCACCGCCCGCGCGGCCCGGCCGACCGAGGAGGCCAAGGCGGAGGCCTGGGCGTCGGTCGTCGACTCCGACAAGCTCCCGAACGCCGTCCAGGAGGCGGTCATCGCGGGCTTCGTCCAGACCGACCAGCGCGAGCTGCTGGCGCCGTACACCGAGCGGTACTTCGAGGTGCTCAAGGACACCTGGGACTCCCGCTCCCACGAGATGGCCCAGCAGATCGCGGTCGGCCTGTACCCGGCGGTCCAGGTCACCGAGGACACGCTGCGCCGTACCGACGAGTGGCTGGCCTCCGCCGCCCCGGGCGCGGCCCTGCGCCGGCTGGTCTCCGAGTCGCGGGCGGGCGTCGAACGCTCCCTGAAGGCCCAGGCGGCGGACGCGGCGGCGAAGTAGCGCCGGCGCGACAGGAGCGGTATCGCGGTACGGCTTCTCGGGGGGCGCCTGGTTCCGGCTGGGCGCCCCCTTGGTCGTACGGGTGTGGTCAGGTGGGCCGCTCCTGGCCGAACAGGCCGGGCAGGTTGGACGGGTTGGACGGGTTGGACAGGTCTGACACGTCGGGTGAGTGGGACAGGTCGGCGGCCACCGTGCGCAGGGCCGCCAGGACCCTCTTCGGCGCGGGCGCGTCCCGTGCTCCCTTGCGTACGGCCGCGACCACGTGCCGGTGCGGGCGGTCCGCGCCCAGGGCACGCATCACCACGCCGTCCCGGCGCACGGCCGCCATGCGCGGCACGAGCGCCACGCCCATGCCCGCCTCCACCATCGCCAGGATCGCCGTCCACCCGGCCGCCGAGTGCCCCTGGTACGGGCTGAACCCGGCCGCCTCGCACGCCGTACGCGTGATGTCCGACCAGGGGCCGCTGCCGCCGAAGATCCACGGCTCCGCCGCGAGGTCGGCGAGGCGCACCTCCCGCGCCGGGGCCAGCCGGTGGCCCGGCGGGAGGGCGAGGTCGAGCGGGTCGGCGAGCAGCGGCACCCGGGTGAAGCGCGGGTCCACCGCGGTCGGCGCGTGCGCGGCCAGCGACAGCGCGAGGTCCACCTCGCCGGCGGCCAGCAGGTCGTACGCCTCGCCCGCCTCCGTCTCCCGCACCCGCACGGTCACCCCCGGATGCGTCACGCGCAGCGCCCGCGCGGCCGGTACGACCAGGGCGGGCACGGCGGTCGAGAAGGCCCCGACGCGCACCTCGCCGGCCTCGCCGCGCGCGTACGCCGACAGCTCGGCGTCCGCCCGCTCCAACTGTTCGAAGACCGCCTCCGCGTGACGGAGCACGAGCCGGGCCGCGTCCGTGAGCCGCACCCGCCGCCCCTGCGCCTCCAGCAGCGGGACCCCGAGCTGTGCGGCGAGGTTGGTCAGCTGCTGGGAGACGGCGGACGGGGTCATGTGCAGTGCCTCGGCCGTCGCGGTCACGGTCCCCCGCTCCCCCAGCGTCCGCAGGATGCGCAGCTTCCGGATCTCCCACTCGGCCATGGCGGCAACCTATACGGCGCCGCCGGCGCCCTACCGCCGGCCCGTGGCGCCGAACGCCACCCCGCCCAGGATCAGTGCCATGCACAGCGCCTGCAGCGGGCCGACCGCCTCGCCGAGCAGCGCCCAGGAGAGCAGGGCGACGCAGACCGGCTGGAGGTAGTAGACGACTCCGGCGCGGGTCGGTCCGACGAGGGAGATCGCCTTGTTCCAGGCGAAGAAGGCGACGGCGGAGGACAGCACACCGACGTAGAGCAGGGGCAGGACCGTGCCGGGCCTGGGGTCGAAGCCGCCCTGGACGGCGAGGCTGATCCCCTGGGCGGGCAGCAGCAGGACGGTGCCGAACAGGAACGTGGTGAACAGGAAGGCGGTGCCCTCCAGTTCGGCGGGGCGGCGGCGCAGCAGGGCGCTGTAGGAACCGAAGGAGCAGGCCGCGGCGATCATCCACAGGTCGCCGGAGGAGAACGACGCCGCCCCCGCGCCGCCGATGAGCAGCACCACGCCCGCGCAGGCGATCAGCAGGCCCGTGACCCGGCGCGCGCCGAGGCGTACGCCGCCCGCCCGTTCGAGGACCGCCATCAGCACCGGGGAGGCGGCCATGATCATGCCCATGTTGGCGGCCGGGGTGGTCAGTCCGGCCTGGTTGACCAGCGTGTTGTAGACGGCGACACCGAGCAGCGAGGCCAGCAGCACGTAGCGCAGGTGGCGGCGGATCAGCTCCCGCTGCCGCCAGGCAGCGCGGGCGCCGAAGGGGGCCACGGCGACGAGCGCCACCACCCAGCGCCAGAAGGCGTGCTGCACCGGCGGCACGCTGTCGTGCAGAGCGCGGGAGGTGACGAAGCTGCCCGCCCAGACCACGGTGGCGAGGGCGGCGAGCGCGAGCCCGAGAACGGCGGGCCTCGGGACCCGGGGGTCGGGGGCCGGTGTGGATGTGGGTGTGGTCTGGCTCAGGGCTTGGGCCACGTGGGTCCTCTCGCTGTACGGGGGCAGGGGCGACCCCACCGTGACAGCGGCCTACCTGTCAGGTCCATCGAATCTTTTCGAGCATTCCTTTCAGCAGATCTGAAAGGAGACCGGAAAGGAAGACTGAAGGGAGGTCGGGAAAGGGGGCTGAAAGAAGGCTTGGGGGTTCTTGCCGTCTCTGCCGGTCAGCCCACGTGGGCGGCCAGCGCCGCCTCGATCGCGGCCGGGTCGGCCGTGTCCGCCGCCCAGGCCACGTAGCCGTCGGGCCGTACCAGCAGGGCCGTACGGCGTCCGCTCGCCCAGCGGGCGGCGGTCAGCCGGCCGGCGCGGTCCTCCCCCACCTGGTGGGCGTCCGGCGTGAGGAGGACGAACCGGCCGCCGCGCAGGGCCTCGTGGAGCCGGCCGCCCCCGGCGAGCGCCACGTCCGGGACCCGGAGTCCGACGAGGCGGTGGGAGCCGCGCGGCGCGCGGTACCGGAAGGCGATCCCGGTGACCTGACCGGCGACCAGGCGGCGGGCGGGGGCGACGGCACCGAGAACGGTGACGAGCGCGGCGCGCAGCGCCAGGGTCCAGGGGCGCCCGGCCATGGCGAGGCGCACGATGCCACCGCTGCTGCGCAGTACGGCCCTGCCCACCGGGTGGCGTTCGGCCTGGTAGGTGTCCAGGAGCGATTCGGGGGCGTGGCCGGTGACGACCTGGGCGAGCTTCCAGCTGAGGTTGGCCGCGTCCTGCAGGCCGGTGTTCATGCCCTGGCCGCCGGCGGGGCTGTGCACGTGGGCGGCGTCCCCGGCGAGGAGGACCCGGCCGACGCGGTAGGCGGGCGCCTGGCGTTCGTCGCTGTGGAAGCGGGACGTCCAGCGGGCGTCGTGCATGCCGAAGTCGCGGCCCAGGGCGAGCCGGGTGATCTCCCTGACCTCGTCGAGCCCGACGGGCGTGTCCTCGGGCACGTCACGGTCGCGGCGCCAGCAGATGACCCGGTGGTAGCCGTCGCCGAACGGCGCGAGGAAGGCGAACGCGTCCCCGACCGCGTTGACGGTCAGCAGCGTCTCGGGCGGCTCGGCCAGCCGCACGTCCGCCAGGATGAGGGAACGGATCACCGACCGCCCCGGGAACGGCAGCCCGACCGCCGCCCGCACCGCGCTGCGCATCCCGTCCGCCCCGACCACGTACGCCGCCCGCAGCGCCTCGGTCCGCCCGTCGGCGCCCCGCACGTCCACCGTCACGCCGTCCGCGTCCTGGGACAGCCCGGTCACCTCGGTCTCGTGGCGGAAGTCCACCCCGTTGTCGGCCGCACGCCGCTCCAGCACCTTCTCCACCTCGTACTGCGGCAGGACGAGGACGTGCCGGAAGCGGGAGGGCAGGCGGGTGAGGTCGATGGCGAGCCGGCCGAAGAGCTCCAGCCGGTCCAAGGGGCGGCCGAGGGCCTCCAGGCCGTCGGCGAGGCCGCGCGCGTCGAACTGTTCGAGGGTCCGGGCGTGCAGGACGAAGGCGCGGGAGAGGTTGCTGATCCGGTGCGGACGCTTCTCGACGAGGGTGACGGGGACACCGGCGGCGGCGAGGTCACCGGCGAGCAGGAGCCCGGTGGGGCCGGCGCCGACGACGATCACGGGGGTGGTGGTCATGAGGGCCTCCTCGAAGGCTGCGCGCGGGCCAACAGTTGTTGGCCAACGTCCCACTGCCAACGTAGACCCGACGGCGGGAGTGCGTCAACGGTTGTTGGCCCACAAATGTTGGCATACACCCGTAGGCACATGCTTGTTGGCCCACAGCCGTTGACCTACGCTTGTTGGCATGCCACGCCAAGCCTCGCCCGAAGCCTCACCCGACCCCACCGGCGCGCCCGTCGGCGCCCCCGCCCGCTCCCCCGCCGCCGCGCCCGCGCCCGGCCGCCGTTCCGACGCCACCCGCGCCGCCATCCTCACGGCCGCGCGGACGCGGTTCGCGACGGACGGGTACGAACGGGCGACCATCCGGGCGATCGCCAAGGACGCGCGGATCGACCCGTCGATGGTCATGCGCTACTACGGCAACAAGGAGAGCCTGTTCGCGGCGGCCGTCTCCATCGACCTGCGGCTCCCGGACGCCTCCGCGCTGCCCCGCGACGAGGTCGGCCGCGCGCTCGTCTCCCACTTCCTGGCGTTGTGGGAGGAGAACGGCGAACTGACGGCGATCCTGCGGGTCGGGGTCACCAACGCGGCCGGGGCCGAGCGGATGCAGCGGGTGTTCCGGGAACAGTTGCTGCCGGTCGCGCGGGCGGTGTGCCCGGACCCGGAACAGGTGCCCGCGCGGGCCGCCCTGTGCGCGTCACAGCTGCTCGGCCTCGCCCTCACCCGGTATGTCCTGCGGCTTCCGGCGGCCGTCGCCCTGGCACGCGAGGAGGTGCTGGCCTGGCTGGCGCCCACCGTGCAGCGGTACCTGACGGCGCCCAGCCCCTGACGGCCGCCGGGGCGCCGCAGCCGTCGAGCCCGGCGAAGCCGTGGGGGCCCGTCGAGGCCGCCGAAGCCGTCGAGCCCGACAAAGCCATTGGGCCCGCCGAGGCCGTCGAAGCCGCCGGCGGTCGACGCACGGAGGGCGCCCGTCCTGCCCGCGTACGGCGATGCGTGCGCGGGCGCAGGACGGGCGCCCTCGGTGGGAGTTCTCCGGACGGACGGACCGTGGCCGGGCGGGGCGTCAGGCCTTGACGTCCACGTTCCGGCTGGTGCTCTGCTGCTTGTGGGACCTGTCCAGGACCATGACCAGACCCGCGATGATCACGAACAGGGCGAGCGGGATGCCGACGAAGAGCCCCAGCGTCTCGGCGACGCCGATACCCTTGCCGGGGTCGTCACCGTCGTCGCGGGTCACCGCGAGCGCGGGGGACGACATGAGCAGCATCATCAGCGTCGTACCGGCCGCCAGGCTGCCGGCGCGCAGGGCGTTCTTCTTGTCCACGGTGCAAAAGTAGCGAACGCCGGAACGAGGCGCGCGTCCGGGGTGCCGTATGAGGCGCATGCGCCGTCCGCGCGCCCTCGCGCTCACCCCTCCGTCCCCGCCGTACCGGGCGCTCCCCCGTGTGTCGTCCCGGCCCGCAGCACGTCCGTCAGCGCGTACAGGCGGGGCGTGGCGGCCAGGTCCTCCAGCGACACGGGCCGGCCCTCGGCGTCGGCGACGGGCAGTCGCCAGTTCGGGTACTCGTACCAGGTGCCGGGGAGGTTCTGCGGGCGGCGGTCACCGACGGCGTCGGGAAGCCAGAGACCGACCATGCGGGCGGGTGTGCGCAGCAGGAAACGGTGGACCGCCCGGATCCCGGCCTCGATACGGGCCTCAGCACCGACCCCGTCACCGGCATCCACACCGGCGCCGCCACCGGCCCCCGAACCGGCGCCGGCACCGCCCTGGTCCCCGGCCCCGTCACCGGCCGCCTCGCCCACTCGGAGAGCCGCCCCGTCACCGGCTGCCTCGCCCACTCGGACGCCCGCCCCGCCCCCGGCCTGCTCCCCGTCCTCGCCGGGCTCCTGGAGCAGGCCCAGGGCGCCCAGCAGCGTCAGCCACTCCTCGGCGTCGGCGGCGGCCTCCGCGCGCTCCTCCGCCAGCGGGCGGGTGAGCAGACCGAGGTGGTGGCGCAGTGCGACGTGCTCGCCGGTGAGGCGGGCCGCGGTGGGCGGCAGGTCGTGGGTGGTGGCGGTGGCCAGGCAGTCGGCGCGCCACCGTTCGGGCGGCAGGGGGCGGCCGTCACCGTCCCAGTCCCGTTCGAACCAGAGCACCGACGTGCCGAGCACGCCGCGCCGGTCCAGCGTCTCGCGCACCCCGGGCTCGACGGTGCCGAGGTCCTCCCCGATCACCACGGCGCCCGCCCGGGAGGCCTCCAGCACCAGGACCGCGAGCATGGCCTCGGCGTCGTAGCGGACGTACGTGCCCTCGGTGGGCGGGCGGCCCTGCGGGACCCACCACAGCCGGAACAGGCCCATGACGTGGTCGATACGCAGGGCGCCCGCGGAGCGGAACAGGGCGCGCAGCAGGCGGCGGAACGGGGCGTACCCGGAGGCGGCGAGGCGGTCGGGGCGCCAGGGCGGGAGGCCCCAGTCCTGGCCGCGGGCGTTGAAGGCGTCCGGTGGCGCGCCGATGGACATGCCGGCGGCGAAGTGGTCCTGCTGGGCCCAGGCGTCGGCGCCGCCGGGGTGCACGCCGACGGCGAGGTCGTGCACGATGCCGACCGGCATGCCCGCCTCGCGGGCGGTGCGCTGGGCAGCGGTGAGCTGCTCGTCGGTGAGCCAGGCGAGGCGGGCGTGGAAGTCGACGCGGTCGGACAGTTCGGCGCGGGCGCGGGCGGTCTCGGCCAAACGCGGGTCCCTGAGCCCCTCGGGCCACCGGCTCCAGTCCGGGCCGTGCACCTCGGCCAGCGCGCACCAGGTGGCGTGGTCCTCCAGTGCCTGGCCCTCGCGGTCGCGGAAGGCGGCGTAGGCGGCGGTGCGGCCGGGGCCGAGCGGCACCCGGTGCAGCACTTCCAGCGCCTGGCGTTTGAGGTCCCACACGGCGTCCCGGTCGATCAGGGCGCCCTTGTCGAGGACGTCGGCGCGCAGCCGCGCGGCCCGTTCCCGCAGGGCGCGCAGCCGTTCCCGGTCCGCGTCTTCGGCGGCGTAGGGGAACTCGGGGACGTCCTCCACCCGCAGGTGCACGGGGTCGGGGAAGCGGCGGGACGAGGGGCGGTAGGGCGAGGGGTCGGTGGGGGCGCCGGGCACGGCCGCGTGCAACGGGTTGACCTGCACGAACCCGGCTCCCAGGGTTCGCCCGGCCCAGCCGCTCAGCTCGGTGAGGTCGCCCAGGTCGCCCATGCCCCAGGAGTGGTGGGAGAGCAGGGAGTAGAGCTGGACGAGCAGCCCGTACGAGCGTCTGGGCGGGGTGGGGAGGCGGGGCGGGGCGACGATCAGGTGGGCTTCGCCGCTGCGGCCGTCGGGGGCGGCGGCGGTCAGGTGGTGCACACCGGGCGGGAGGCCTTCGGCGGTGGCGCGCGCCTCGCCCGCCTCGGTCTCGACGCGGAGCCGGGTGCCGGGCGGCAGCGCCGCCAAGGCCTGCGGGGGGCCGGCGTCGCTCCAGTGGACCACGGTGGGGGGCAGCAGCCGTTCCCGCAGTTCGCGCTCGCGGGCGGTGAGCGCGGCGCGGGTCGCCCCTGCGGTGTGGGCGTCGACGTCCAGGGCGGCCAGGGCCGCGACGACGGCGACGGCCGAAGCGGCCACCGTCCGCCCTGGTGAGGGGCTGTAGGAGGTGGCGACGCCGTGCAGCGCCGCGAGCCGGGTGAGGTCGTCTTCCCCGGGGGGCTCGGCCGGCCGTGGCGCGGTCATCTACCGCTCCGCGCCGCAGGGGTCGGGATCGGCGGTGGACTCGCTGGTCAGCGGCGCGGCCTCGGCGAAGGGCGGTTCGCTGGTCAGCGGTTCGGCGTCGGGCAGCGGCGGCTCGCTGGTCAGCGGTGCCTCGGCGTAGGGGGCCTCGGAGGTGAAGACGTCGGTGTGCGCGGCGTCGGGCGTGTGCGGGTCGCCGAAGGGGAGGTCGTCCAGGTGGGGTGCGTCCGGGCGGGGGTCGGCGGGCGGCCGGTGTTCCAGGGCCGGCTCCGCCCCGGGTTTGGGCAGGGCGGTCTCCGGCCCTTCCGTATCGGAGAGCGCTGCGTCGGAGAGCGCTGCGTCGGACAGGGCCGTGTCGGTCAGGGCCGAGAGCAGGAGGTGCGCCGGTGCGGTCACGGGGGGGTCTCCTTGTCGAGTGCGGCAACGAGCGGATTACCGCAGCCCTACCCAGTGCGCGCGACGGCAGACGCACGGGAACGAACTACGTGCTCCTGGTCACTTTCCGCTCCCTCCAGGTTGCGCTGCGCAGGGAGCGGCGGCCACTTCCGCCCCGGCATTCGGAGGACGGCGAGGCGGGACCCCGACCGTTCGGAGGACGGCCGGGGCGGGACCGGCCGCCGCGGCGGCCCCCCGGCCCACCCGCCCTCCGCCTGTGCGAAGGCCCGGGCCGTCAAGCGGAGATGCCGTCGATCCGGGCCAGGGCGTCGTCCGCGCCGTACGGCTGCAAGTAGGGCAGCCAGCGCGGGTCCCTGTGTCCGGTGCCGATGATGCGCCAGGCCAGACCGGTGGGCGGAGCCGGCTTGTGGTGCAGCCGCCAGCCCAGTTCGACGAGGTGCCGGTCGGCCTTGACGTGGTTGCAGCGGCGGCAGGAGGCCACCACGTTGTCCCAGGCGTGCTGGCCGCCGCGCGAGCGCGGGACGACGTGGTCGACGCTGGTGGCGACGCCGCCGCAGTACATGCACCGGCCCCCGTCCCGCGCGAACAGCGCCCTTCGGGTCAGTGGAACGGGCCCCCGGTAGGGAACCCGTACGAATCGCTTGAGCCGGACCACGCTGGGTGCGGGGACGGTGACGGTCGCGCTGTGCAGATGGGCGCCGGACTCCTCCAGGCAGACCGCCTTGTTCTCCAGCACGAGGACGAGCGCGCGGCGGAGCGGTACGACGCCGAGGGGCTCGTACGACGCGTTGAGGACCAGGACATGCGGCACGGGGGCCTCCTTGTACGCCGGCGGCGCGTGGCTCGCGCCGGGACGATCTGCAGTCAGTCTCCCCTCAGGCCTGGTGGACGCGCCACCATGTCCCGGTAACGGGCTGGGAGTGTTTTCGACCACACCTCATACATCCCCCGGTTCCGGGCCGGCCCACACGGCCTGCTCAGAGCGGGATGCGCGCGTCGCGCGCGGAGCCCTCCCCGGAACTTCCCGGGAACCCGCACACCGTGCCCCGTTAGTGTGGTTGCCCTGCCCGTCCGGTGACCTCTTCGTGACCCTGACGATATCGACCAGACGATGTCCACCGCCGCGTTCGGATCGCGGCGCCGACGGGCGGACGCACCTGGAGGTACCTGCCGTGTCCTTGTCCGCCGTCCTGTCGGCCGCCGCCGGTCCGTCGCCGTCGCCGTCGCCGTCGCCCACGGAGACGCCGTCCGTTTCGGTCCCCACCCTCCAGGACGCCCAGGAGAGCGCGAACCAGGCGGCGAGCTGGGTCGAGCAGAACTGGTCCACGTGGCTGGCGATCGGCATGCGGGTCGTGCTGATCCTCGTCATAGCGAGTGTGCTGCGCGTGGTGGTCCGGCGGGCGATCACCAAGCTGATCGAACGGATGAACCGCACCGCGCAGCAGGGGGCCGGCACGACGCTCGGCGGGCTGCTGGTCAACGCGGAGCGGCGCAGGCAGCGTTCAGCGGCGATCGGCTCGGTGCTGCGGTCGGTGGCGAGCTTCCTGATCATGGGTACGGCCGCCCTGATGGTGCTGTCCGCGTTCCAGATCAACCTGGCCCCGCTGCTGGCGTCCGCCGGTGTCGCCGGTGTGGCGGTCGGTTTCGGCGCCCGGAACCTGGTCACGGACTTCCTCTCCGGTGTCTTCATGATCCTGGAGGACCAGTACGGCGTCGGGGACACGATCGACGCGGGCGTCGCCTCCGGCGAGGTGATCGAGGTCGGTCTGCGCGTGACCAAGCTGCGCGGCGACAACGGTGAGATCTGGTACGTCCGCAACGGCGAGGTCAAGCGCATCGGCAACCTGTCCCAGGGCTGGGCGACGGCGGGCGTGGACGTGACCGTCAAGGCGGGCGAGGACCTGGACCGGCTCAAGGAGACGCTGACCGGGGTCGCGGAGAAGATGAGCAAGGAGGAGCCCTGGAACGAGCTGCTCTGGAGCCCGATCGAGGTGCTGGGCCTGGACAGCGTGCTGATCGACTCGATGGTGGTGCGGGTCTCGGCCAAGACGATGCCGGGCAAGTCGACGGCCGTCGAGCGCGAGCTGCGCTGGCGCATCAAGCGCGCCTTCGACGAGGCCGACATCCGCATCGTGGGCGGCGCGACGGCCCTGCCGGAGGAGGGGTCGGCCGCCGACCCGATGGCCGCGGTCGCCGCCCCGTCGGCGCACTCCGAACCGGGCGCTTCGGAAACCAGGGCGACGACACCGATACCGCCGCAGCAGCCGACCGGTAAGTAGGCGTCGCGGGCGGGGGTTGCGGGCGGGCGGCGCGGAAGCCGTGGGCCGCCCGCCCCCGCTCCCGTCCCTCCCCCGCCGCTGCCACTACGCCCGCCCCTGCATCTGCACCCGCGCCCGCGCCCGCGCCTGCCCCTGCCCCCTGCCCCCTGCCCCTGCGCCGCAGATAACGACTCCGTTGCCTCCCGTCCGCCCACCCTTGACGCCCCCTTCGTCCCGGGCTTAGGTTCCTGCCACTCGAACAGGAAACTTTCCTAACAGTGATCTCCCAGGGCAGGGGGCGAGAAGCATGGCAGGGACGACCGGCACGCCGGGTCCGCCGGGCACACCGGGCACCCCGCGGGTCCTGCGCGCCATGAACGACCGGGCCGCCCTCGATCTGCTGCTGGAGCACGGGCCGCTGTCGCGGACCCGGATCGGCAAGCTCACCGGACTGTCCAAGCCGACCGCCTCCCAGCTGCTGGCCCGGCTGGAGGCCGCCGGGCTGGTCCGCGCCACCGGGACCAGCGAGGGCCGGCCGGGCCCGAACGCGCAGCTGTACTCGGTCGATCCGGCCGCCGCGTACGCTGCCGGACTCGACGTCAACCCGTACCGCATCCGCGCCGCGGTCGCCGACGTCACCGGCCGCACGGTCGGCGAGTTCCACCTGCCGACCCCCGGCCGGCATCCTTCCCAGCCGGTCGTACGGCAGGTCACCGACGCGCTCGACGGCGCGGTGAAGGCGGCGGGCCTGGCCCGCGCCGACGTCCACCGCCTCGTCATCGGCACCCCCGGCGCCTTCGACCCCAGCACCGGCCGCCTGCGCTACGCCTCCCACCTGCCCGGCTGGCACTCCCCCGCGATCCTCGACGAGCTGGCCGCGGCCCTGCCGATGCCGGTGGAGTACGAGAACGACGTCAACCTGGTCGCCATCGCCGAGCAGCGCCTCGGCGCGGCCCGCGGCCACCAGGACTTCGTGCTGCTGTGGAACCAGGAGGGCCTCGGCGCCGCCCTGGTCCTGGGCGGCCGACTGCACCGCGGATGGACCGGCGGGGCCGGCGAGGTCGGCTTCCTCCCGGTGCCCGGCGCCCCCCTGGTCCGCCAGGTGACCAGGGCCAACAGCGGCGGCTTCCAGGAACTGGCCGGCGCGCAGGTGGTGCCGAAGCTCGCCCGCGGGCTCGGCATCGAGGACCTGCCCTCCGGCCCGTACACCGAGGCCGCCGCCGCGCTCGTCGCCCGCGCCGCCGACCACGCGGGCGGCCCCCACCGGGAGCTGCTGACGGCGTACGCGACCCGGCTGGCCACCGGCCTGGCCTCCCTGGTGTCCGTCCTCGACCCCGAGCTGGTGGTGCTCAGCGGCAGCGCCCTCACCGCCGGCGGCGAGGTGCTGCGCGCCCTGGTCCAGGCCGAACTGGAGGAACTGGCCGCCTCCCGGCCGCGCCTGGTGGTGGGCGGCGTACGGGAGCGGCCCGTGCTGCGCGGCGCGCTGGAGAGCGCGCTCGCGGCCACCCGCGACGAGGTCTTCGACACCTCACGCTGAGCCCGCACCCCCTCGTCTTCGACACCTCACGCCGAGCCCGCACCACCCCTCGTCTTCGACACCTCACGCCGAGCCCGCACCACCCCTCGTCTTCGTCGCCTGCCGTTCCCCGCCCTCCCCTTTCCGCACCGCCCGCCTCAGGGAGATCCCGTCATGCCCGAAGTGTCCAGGAAAGCGGCTCTCGCGCTCGCCGCCTCCGTCTCCGTCGTGCTCTGCGCCACCGCGTGTACCGGCCAGCCGGCCTCAGGCGCGAACGACGACGCGTCGAAAGACACGACGATCAACTTCTGGCACGCCTGGAGCGCGCCGAACGAGGTGAAGGCCGTCCGGTCGCTGATCGCCGGCTTCGAGAAGGCGCACCCCAACATCCACGTCAAGGTCGTCGGCAACATGACCGACGACAAGATGAACCAGGCGCTGCGCACCGGCGGCGACAAAGCGCCGGACGTGATCTCCTCCTTCACCACCAACAACGTGGGCAAGTTCTGCTCCTCGGGCGCGCTGGTCGACCTCAACCCCTTCTTCGAGAAAGCCGCGATCGACCCGGAGAAGACGTTCCCGAAGGCGATGAACGAGTACACGCAGTTCGGCGGGAAACGGTGCACGGCGCCGCTGCTCGGCGACGCGTACGGGCTCTACTACAACAAGACGGCGTTCGAGAAGGCGGGGATCGAGCGGGCGCCGAGGACCTGGTCCGAGTTCGAGGCGGACGCCAAGAAGCTGACGGTTCCCGACGGGGACGGCTACAAGCAGCTCGGTTTCATGCCGACCTACCACGGCTGGGAATCCACGACCGAGCACCTCTTCGCGCAGTTCTCACCGCAGTACTTCGACGCGGACGGCAAGTCGAACGTCGCCAAGGACCCCGCCTTCGCGAAGGGTTACACCTTCCAGAAGAAACTCGTCGACGAACTCGGCGGATTCCAGAAGCTGGAGAGGTTCCGGGCCACCCTCGGTGACGAGTGGGGCCCCAAGCACCCCTTCCACACCGGTCAGGTGGCCATGCAGCTCGACGGCGAGTGGCGGCTGGGCATGGCCGAGGAGGCCAAGCCGAAGTTCGAGATCGGCGTGGCGCCGCTGCCCGTCCCGGACGACCAGGTGAGCCAGTACGGCAAGGGCTACATCACCGGCACCGTCACCGGCATCGCCGCCACCAGCCACAAACAGAACGCGGCCTGGGAATTCGTGAAGTACATCTCCACCGACACCGACGCGGTGGTCGGATTCGCCAACGGCATCCACAACGTGCCCTCCACGCTCGCCGCCCTGAAGTCCCCGAAGCTGAAGTACGACCCGCGCTTCAAGACGTTCCTGGACATCGCGGGCGACACGGACTCGACGACCACGCCCGCCTCGATCAACGGCGGCCAGTACCTGGTGACGATCCAGCAGCTCGGCTACGACTACGAGAGCGGCAGGCAGAAGGACCTGAAGGCCGGCCTGGAGAAGGCGGCGCACCAGATCGACACGGACATCGCGCAGGCGGAATAGGAAAGCGATGACCACCCTCACCCTGGCGTCGAAACGCCGCCGCGCGGCACTGAAGACCCTCGCCTTCATGTCGCCCTGGCTGATCGGATTCACCGTCTTCTTCGCGTATCCGCTGATCTCCACCGTCTACTTCTCGTTCACGCACTACGACGGGTTCAACGCGCCGACGTTCAGCGGCGCGAAGAACTGGACGTACGTCTTCGAGAACTACCCGCTGTTCTGGCCGGCCCTGCGCAACACCCTGTGGCTGGTGGTGGTCATGGTCACCCTGCGGGTCGCCTTCGGCCTGGGCGTCGGCCTGCTGATCACCAGGATCAAGACGGGCACGGGCGTCTTCCGCACCCTGTTCTACCTGCCCTACCTGGCCCCGCCGGTCGCGGCGACCATGGCTTTCGCCTTCCTGCTCAACCCCGGTACGGGCCCGGTCGACTCCCTGCTGGAGAAGACGGGCATCCCGGCGCCCGGCTGGTTCGGCGACCCCACCTGGTCCAAGCCGGCCCTGACCCTGCTCGCCCTGTGGGGCGTGGGCGACCTGATGGTCATCTTCATGGCCGCGCTCCTCGACGTGCCCACCGAGCAGTACGAGGCCGCCGAGCTGGACGGCGCCTCGCCCTGGCAGCGCTTCCGGTACGTCACCCTGCCGAACATCTCGCCGATCGTGATGTTCGCCGTGGTCACCGGCGTGATCCAGACGATGCAGTACTACACCCAGCCGCTGATCGCCGGGAAGGTCGCCTCCGGCGTGATCCAGGGCGCGGGCACGATGTTCGAGCCCGGCTACCCGGACAAGTCCACGCTGACCCTCCCCCAGCTCGTGTACAACCTCGGCTTCCAGCGTTTCGACTACGGCTCGGCCTGCGTGGTGGCGCTGGTGCTGTTCGCCCTGTCGATGGCGTTCACCGCACTCCTGATGCGGCGCCGCGGCGGTCTCATGCAGGCAGGTGACTGACGATGACCCAGGTCCTGGACCAGCCGGCCGCCCTGAAGAAGGCCCCCGCATCGCCCGCCGAACGCACCGCCCGCCGCAAGGCGCTCCTGCACTGGATCGCCGTCCACGCGCTCGGCGTGGCCACCGCCCTCTTCTTCGTCCTGCCCTTCGTGTTCGTGTTCCTGACCTCGCTCATGAGCGACAGCCAGGCCCTCAGCCGCGATCTGATCCCGCACACCTGGGAGTGGGGCAACTACAAGAAGGTCTTCGACACCCCGGGCTTCCTCACCTGGTGGAAGAACACGCTCCTGTACGCCGGCGCCGGCACGGTCCTCACGGTCGTGTCCTCGATCCCGGTGGCCTACGCGCTGGCCAAGTTCCGCTTCCGGGGCCGCAACCTGTCACTCATGCTGGTGATCTCGATGATGATGCTGCCCCCGCAGGTGATCATCATCCCGATGTACCTGTTCTGGGCGAAGCAGCTGGACCTGTCCGGCACGCTGTGGCCGCTGATCGTCCCCATGGCGTTCGGCGACGCGTTCTCCGTCTTCCTGCTGCGGCAGTTCCTGACGACCGTCCCGAACGAGTACCTGGACGCGGCGAAGGTCGACGGCTGCGGCGACCTTCGCACCCTGGTGCGGGTGGTGCTGCCCATGGCGAAGCCGGGCATCGCGGCCGTGGCCCTCTTCCAGTTCTTCTACGCCTGGAACGACTACTTCGGCCCGCAGATCTACGCCTCGGAGAACCCCGCCGCCTGGACCCTGTCCTACGGCCTGGAGTCCTTCAAGGGCGCCCGCCACACCGACTGGAACCTCACCATGGCCGCCACCGTGCTGGTCATGGCCCCCGTGATCCTCGTGTTCTTCTTCGCCCAGAAGGCGTTCGTCGAGGGTGTCACGCTCACCGGAGTAAAGGGTTGACAGACATGAAACTCACCGTGGTCGGCGGCGGTTCGACCTACACGCCCGAACTCATCGACGGCTTCGCCCGGCTCAGGGACACCCTCCCGGTCGAGGAGCTGGTCCTGGTGGACCCGGCGGCCGACCGGCTCGAACTGGTCGGCGGCCTGGCCCGGCGCATCTTCGCCAAGCAGGGCCACCCCGGCCGGATCGTCACCACTTCCGACCTGGACGCGGGCGTGGAGGGCGCCGACGCCGTCCTGCTCCAGCTGCGCGTCGGCGGGCAGGCCGCGCGCCAGCAGGACGAGACCTGGCCGCTGGAGTGCGGCTGCGTCGGCCAGGAGACGACCGGCGCGGGCGGCCTGGCCAAGGCGCTGCGCACGGTCCCGGTGGTCCTGGACATCGCCGAACGGGTGCGGCGCACCAATCCGGACGCCTGGATCATCGACTTCACCAACCCGGTCGGGATCGTCACCCGTGCCCTGCTGGAGGCCGGGCACCGGGCGGTCGGCCTGTGCAACGTGGCGATCGGCCTCCAGCGGAAGTTCGCCGCGCTGCTGGACGTGGCACCCCACGACGTCCACCTGGACCACGTGGGCCTGAACCACCTCACCTGGGAGACCGGGGTGCGCCTGGGCGGCCCGGAGGGCGAGGACGTCCTGCCCCGGCTGCTGGCCGAGCACGGCGACGCCGTCGCCGCCGACCTGCGCCTGCCCCGCCCCCTCCTGGACCGCCTCGGCGTGGTCCCCTCGTACTACCTGCGCTACTACTACGCGCACGACCAGGTGGTGGAGGAACTGCGCACCAAGCCGTCCCGGGCCGCCGAGGTGGCCGCCATGGAGCGCGAACTGCTGGAGATGTACGGCGACCCGGCCCTGGACGAGAAGCCGGCCCTGCTCGCCAAGCGCGGCGGCGCCTACTACTCGGAGGCCGCGGTGGACCTGGCCGCCGCGCTCCTGGGCGATCAGGGCAGCGGGCCCGCAGGGCCCTCGTCCGAGGGTGGTGGCGGGCGACGGGCGGGGAGCCCGTACCAGGTGGTGAACACCTACAACCGGGGCACGCTGCCGTTCCTGCCGGACGACGCCGTGATCGAGGTGCAGGCGGCGGTCGGCCCCAAGGGTGCGACCCCGCTGCCCGTGGCCCCCGTGGACCCGCTGTACGCGGGCCTGGTCGCGAACGTGACGGCGTACGAGGACCTGGCCCTGCGGGCGGCGCTGCACGGCGGCCGGGACCGCGTCTTCCGCGCCCTCCTCGCCCACCCCCTGGTCGGCCAGTACGCGTACGCCGAGGCCCTCACCGACCAGCTCATCGCACACAACCGGGAGCACCTCGCGTGGGCCTGACCGCAAGCGTCCTCGCCATCGACGCGGGCAACAGCAAGACCGACGTCGCGGTCGTGGCGGCCGACGGGAGCGTCCTCGCCACGGCCCGCGGCGGCGGGTTCCGGCCACCGGCCGTGGGCGTGGAGACGGCGGTGGACGTGCTGGCGGACGCCGTCGCGCGCGCCTACGCCGAGGCCGGGGTGACCTCGGTCGCGCACGTCTCGGCGTGTCTGGCCAACGCCGACCTGCCCGTGGAGGAGGAACGGCTGGCGTCGGCCCTGCACGCGCGCGCGTGGGGCACGACGGTGGAGGTCCGCAACGACACGTTCGCCATCCTGCGCGCGGGCGTGGCCGAGCCGCGCGGGGTGGCGGTGGTCTGCGGCGCGGGCATCAACTGCGTCGGCATGCGCCCGGACGGCCGCACGGCACGCTTCCCGGCGATAGGCCGCATCTCCGGTGACTGGGGCGGTGGTTCGGGTCTGGCGGAGGAGGCCCTGTGGTTCGCCGCCCGCGCGGAGGACGGCCGCGGCGAGCCGACCGCGCTGGCGCGCACGCTGCCGGGCCACTTCGGGCTGGCCTCCATGTACGCCCTCATCGAGGCGCTGCACCTGGAACACATCGATCCGGAGCGGCGGCACGAACTGGCGCCCGTGCTCTTCGCCACGGCCGCCGAAGGCGATCCGATCGCACGTTCCATCGTGGAACGTCTGGCGGAGGAGGTGGTGTGCATGGCGGTGGTCGCGCTGTCCCGTCTCGACCTCCTCGGCGAGGAGACCCCGGTCCTGCTGGGCGGCAGCGTCCTGGCCGCCCGCCACCCGCAGCTCGACACGTCCCTGCGCGAACGCCTGTCCGCGCGGGCGCCCAAGGCCGTGCCCCAGGTGGTCACGGCCCGTCCGGTCCTCGGCGCGGCGCTGCTGGGACTGGACCGCACGGGGGCACCCGCGGCGGCCGGGGAGCGGGTGCGGACCCGCTTCGAGCGCTGACGGGAACGGGCCGCGGCCCCCGCGGCGGACGGCCCGTCGCGTGCCCCGCGCGCCCCGAACGGGGCACGCCCGCCGAGCGGGGGAACCGAACCGATCCGTCCTGCGTATTCATGGGCAGGGGGTGGTGCGGGGCGTTCGTCGTGTGCGCCCCCTGGCGACCTCGTCGCGGCCTGACCAAGATCCGGTGAAGGCCGGTGCGGATGTCGGTTCCGGCAGGGATACTTGCGGCGACGGATGACCACGGGGGGTCAGCAGTGACACACTCGCCGAACAGCAGCGCGGCACCGCCGGGCCC
>NZ_JBHJUW010000057.1:0-49670 GCF_042268205.1 Streptomyces sp. NPDC056160 | reverse complement strand
GCGCACGGCCCGGCCACCGCGCACGGCCCGGCCACCGCGCACGGCCCGGCCACCGCGCCCGCCGACGCCACCGCGCACGGCCCGGTCACCGCGCACGGCCCCGGTTCCGCGTACGGCTCCGCCACCGAGGACGGTCCCGCCACGGAGGGCGGCTCCGCCACCGCGCACGGTCCCGCCACCGAGGGCGCCCCCGGGCCCGTCGTCGGGCATCCGCCCGCCACGCGCGCGCGTGCGGTGCGCGGCGCGGGCGTCCACCGCCCCCGCATGCCCCGTTCCGTGCACGCGCTGCGGGCCGCGCTCGCCCTCCAGGGGGCGATGTTCGGCGCCTGCCAGGCGGGGATCACGGCGCTCACCGGGCAACTGGGGCAGGAGGACCAGGCCGGGCTCGTGTACGCCGCCATGGGTGTGATGAGCGCGGTCGCCGGGCTCTCCATGGCGGCCGTCCCCGCCCGCTTCGGACTGCGGGCCCGCTGGCGGGCGGCCACGGCGGCGGCTTTCGCGCTCTCCCTGCCGCTGCTGGGCACGCACACCCTGACCGGCCTGTACGCCGTGGTGACCGTGCTCGGAGTGGCGTACGCCCCGCACCTGGTCACCGTGTTCGGGCTCACCGAGCGGGTGGTGCCGGCGTCCCGGCTCGCCGAGGCGATGGCGTACGCGACGAGCGCGATCGTCGCCGGGCAGGCGCTCGCCGTCGCCGTCTGCGGGCGGCTGGCCGATGCGCGCGGTCCGGGCGCGGCCTTCGCCGTGGCGAGCACCGCCGCCGGTCTGGCCGCCGTGCTCGCCCTGACGGCACGCCCCGCGGCCGACGCCGGGGACCTCGCGAGCACCCCGCACGCGCGCGTGCCCACCGACGACCGCGCCGGCACGGCCGGCTGAGGCGCCGGCCCGGCCCGAACATGAACCGGCGGGACTTTCGAAACACGCCCTAGGCGGGGCGCTGCAGGACGACCATGCTGCGGTCCTCGAGGGTGAGCCGGTCGCCGGCCTGCGCCCCGCGGCCGGTGCCGGGCGGGACCGGGGCGGTGCGGGCGGTGTCCACGACCACCTGCCACTGGCGTCCGTGATCGATGGGGACGACGAAGTCGAGGGCCTTCGGCGCGGCGTTGAACAGCAGCAGGAAGGAGTCGTCGCTGATCCGCTCCCCGCGCTGGCCGGGTTCGGAGATCGCGTTGCCGTTGAGGAACACGGTCAGCGCGGAGGCGCGCGCCGAGTCCCAGTCCTGCTGGGTCATCTCCTTGCCCTCGGGGGTGAACCAGGCGATGTCGGACAGCTCGTCGTGGGTGCCCTCCACCGGCCGCCCGTGGAAGAAGCGGCGCCGGCGGAAGACCGGGTGCTCCTTGCGCAGCCGGGCCATCGCCCGCACGAACTCCAGGAGGTCGCTGCCGTGCTCGCCCGGCTCCGGCCAGTGCACCCAGGCCAGCGCGTTGTCCTGGCAGTAGGCGTTGTTGTTGCCCCGCTGGGTGCGGGCGAACTCGTCGCCGTGACTGATCATCGGCACGCCCTGGGACAGCATCAGGGTGGAGACGAAGTTGCGCATCTGACGCGCCCGCAGCTCCAGGACGCCGGGATCGTCCGTGGGGCCCTCCGCGCCGCAGTTCCAGGAGCGGTTGTGGCTCTCGCCGTCCCGGTTGTCCTCGCCGTTGGCCGCGTTGTGCTTGTCGTTGTAGGACACCAGGTCGTGCAAGGTGAAGCCGTCGTGGCAGGTCACGAAGTTGATCGAGGCCAGCGGCCGGCGGCCGTCGTCCTGGTAGAGGTCGGAGGAGCCGGTCAGCCGGGAGGCGAACTCCGCGAGCGTCCGCGGCTCGCCCCGCCACAGGTCCCGCACGGTGTCGCGGCACTTGCCGTTCCACTCCGTCCACAGCGGCGGGAAGTTCCCCACCTGGTAGCCGCCCTCGCCGACGTCCCACGGTTCGGCGATCAGCTTCACCTGGGAGACCACCGGGTCCTGCTGCACCAGGTCGAAGAACGACGACAGCCGGTCCACCTCGTGGAACTGCCGTGCCAGCGTTGCCGCCAGGTCGAAGCGGAAGCCGTCCACGTGCATCTCGGTGACCCAGTACCGCAGCGAGTCCATGATCAGCTGGAGGACGTGCGGGGACCGCATCAGCAGGGAGTTCCCGGTGCCGGTGGTGTCCGTGTAGTAGCGGGGGTCGTCCGCGAGCCGGTAGTACTGCGGGTTGTCGAGGCCCTTGAAGGACAGCGTCGGGCCGAGGTGGTTGCCCTCGGCTGTGTGGTTGTAGACCACGTCGAGGATGACCTCGATCCCGGCCTCGTGCAGTGCCCTGACCGCCGACTTGAACTCCAGGACCTGCTGGCCGCGGTCCCCCCACGAGGTGTAGGCGTTGTGCGGGGCGAAGAAACCGATCGTGTTGTAGCCCCAGTAGTTGTTCAGGCCCATGTCCACCAGACGGTGGTCGTTCACGAACTGGTGTACGGGCATCAGCTCCAGGGCGGTCACCCCCAGTTCGGTCAGGTGTTCGATGACCGCCGGGTGGGCCAGGGCCGCGTAGGTGCCGCGCAGTTCCTCGGGCAGACCGGGGTGGCGCATGGTGAGGCCCTTGACGTGCGCCTCGTAGATCACCGTCTCGTGGTAGCCGCGCCTGGGCGGCCGGTCGTCGCCCCAGTCGAAGTACGGGTTCACCACGACCGAGGTCATGGTGTGCGGGGCGGAGTCGAGGTCGTTGCGCCGGCCGGGGTCGTCGAAGTGGTAGCCGTAGACCTCCTCGCCCCACCGGACGGAGCCGCTGATCGCACGCGCGTACGGATCGAGGAGCAGCTTCGCGGAATTGCAGCGCAGCCCGCGCTCCGGGGCGTACGGGCCGTGCGCACGGAACCCGTACCGCTGCCCCGGCATGACACCGGGCACGTAGGCGTGCCGGACGAACGCGTCGCTCTCCCGCAGTTCCACCGCCGTCTCCGAGCCGTCGTCGTGCAGCAGACACAGCTCTACTCGGTCCGCGGCCTCCGTGAAGACCGCGAAGTTGGTGCCGGCGCCGTCGTACGTGGCGCCGAGCGGATACGCCTCTCCAGGCCAGACCTGCATGGACACGACTCTCTCAGGTGTACGGCGCCGGGGGTGGCGCCCTGGCCCCGAGTGTCCCCGAAAGTGAGGTCGCCACGTACGACTTCGGCGTGGGTGCGTCGTCCGCCGGGTCCTGTCCGAAGGCGTTCGAATGGGGCCCGGCCCGTAGGCGGGGTCTCGCCGGCCGGCCGTGGAATCTCCTCGGGCCGGTCCTGAAGCTTCCGCGGCGCGGGTGCGGAATGTGCGCGTTCCGGTGGTGAAGCTTCCGCGGCGCGGGTACGGAAAGTGCGCGGTCCGGTGGTGAAGTGTGCGCGGCGCGGGTGCGGAGTGACCGTGGCCCGACGCGACGTGCCCGCGCCTCGCGCCCGAGAGACCGCGCCTCGCGCCCGAAGGGCCGGCGGCGCCCGCCGCTGGGGCGTCGACGCGCCATGATCTCGCTCACTGTGCGGACCGGTCCGGGCGGAACGCGAGAGGGACCGGGGGAAGTTGGGAAAGGAGCTGTCCATCCGGCTGCACCGCGCACCGCTCCCGGAGTACCCTTCCTTGATCGTTGGGATGGGGATGCTCGGGGGAGCGGAAGGCGGTGCACGGGTGGGCTCGGGAGGCCTGGAGCTTCCCCCTGGTGACGAGGGTCACGAGGGGAACTCCGCAGACGTCCCGCCCGGCGCGGTGTCCCTGGCCCGGCCGATGGACGCGGGTGCCATCGGCCCGGAGCTGGACTGGGACGCCGACGCCTGGCGCGAGGTGCGCACCCGCGCCCAGCGGGCCGGCCGGGCCTACATCTGGCTGAACCTCGTCGAACAGCGGCTGCGCGCCGTCGTCTCGGCGGTGCTGCGGCCCGTCTACGAACCCGTCCACGGCGACGACTGGGTGGTCGCCGCCGCCGGACCCGCCGGACAGGAGTGGGTGCAGCGCGCGGTCGCCGTCCGCGAGGTCAGCCGCCGCAAGGGTTACCTGCTCGACCCGGCCGACGACAATGTCGTCAGCTTCCTCACCCTGCCCCAGCTGCGCGAGCTGATGGTGCAGCACTGGCCCTGCTTCGAGCCCTACCTCGACGAGCGCCGCGACGTCGAACTCGCCCTCGACGAGCTGGAGGTGACCCGGAACGTCGTCTCACGCAACCGGGCCCTGTCGGAGGCCGTGCTCAACCAGGCCGAGCGGGCCTCCGCACGCCTCCTGGAGATCCTCGGCACCGGCGGGGACGTGCCCTCCGCGCGGCGGCTGCCGGTCGACGCGGTCGAGGACCTGGTCGGCGACCGGTACGCGGACGTGGTCGCCGTGCACCCGGACCGGGTGCGGCTGCTGCGCCAGTTCCCGGCCGAGGACATCTTCGGCGGCGCCCGCCGCCTGGACGCCATCGGCATCGGCCTGAACCTGCTGGTGCAGAACTTCTCCGGCCGCCGCCTGGTACGCCTGGCCGAGTCCGGCTGCCGGGTGCGGCTGCTGTTCCTCAACCCCGCCTCCAGCGCGGTCAAGCGGCGCGAGCGGGAACTCGGGCTCAAGCGCGGCGAGCTGAGCCGGTCGGTGGAGATGAGCATCCTGCACATGCGGCGGGTCCGCTCCCGGCTGCGCGACCCGGACGCCTTCGAGATCCAGGTCTACGACGAGACGCCGCGCCTGACCGCCTATCTGGTGGACGGCGACGGATCCGACGGCATCGCGGTCGTCCAGTCCCACCTGAGGCGCAGCCGGGGCATGGAGGCGCCGGTGCTCGTCCTGCGCAACGGGAGCAAGGTGGTCAAGTCGGATGAGGTGGACGAAGGGGGACTCTTCTCCGCCTATCGCGAGGAGTTCGAGATGATGTGGGCGGATTCGCGTCCGGTGTCCTGACCCGCCTGAGACAACAGGAACGCCCGAAGCCGCCCGCGAAAGCGGAACGCGGCCCTCGGATTGTCAGTGGCGCATGCGAAGGTGGGGACCACTGGGGGAAGCACCACCGAGAAGGGGGGCCGCCATGGGCTGGCACCAGGAGCTGCTGATCGGGTTCGACCTGGAGACGACCGGGACCGATCCGCACGAGGCGCGCATCGTCACGGGAGCCGTGATCGAGGTCAGGGCGGGCGAGCCGCTGGGACGCCGGGAGTGGCTGGCCGATCCCGGCGTCCCGATCCCGGCGGACGCGGTCGCCGTGCACGGGATCAGCAACGAGCGGGCCGCCGCCGAGGGCCACCCCGCCGACCGGGTCGCGGACGCCATCGCCGACGTGCTGACCGGATACTGGAAGACGGGCGTACCGGTCGTCGCCTACAACGCGGCCTTCGACCTGACCCTGCTCTCCGCCGAACTGCGCAGGTACGGGCTGCCGTCGCTGAGCGAGCGCCTGGGCGGCGCCGAACCCGGCCCGGTCGTCGACCCGTACACCATCGACCGCGCGGTCGAGCGCTACCGGCGCGGCAAGCGCACCCTCCAGGCGGTCTGCACGGAGTACGGCGTCGTCCTCGACTCCGCCCACGACGCCGCGGCCGACGCGCTCGCGGCGGCCCGGCTGGCCGGCGCGATAGCCGGCCGCCACCCCAAGGTCGCTGCCCTCGGTCCGGCGGAGCTGCACCGCCGCCAGATCGAGTGGTATGCCGCCTGGGCGGCGGACTTCCAGGGTTTCCTGCGCCGCAAGGGCGACACGGCCGCGACGGTCGACGGAACGTGGCCCCTGCGGCAGCCGGCGGACGAGACGGTCTGACGGCCGACGGCCGAACGCCCGCGCGGGGAGGAGCGGCGCGAGGGGAGAGCGGGCGCAGAGCGGGGGGAGGGCCGGTCAGAAGGGGTACCAGCGCACCGTCTCGTCGCCGTCCCGCAGGGACGCCACCCGGCGTTCGAACTCGGCCAGCGCCTTGGGGTTGCTCGGGGCGTGCTGGGCGACCCAGGCACAGCTGGCCGTCTCCCGGGCACCGCGCAGCACCGAGCAGCCCGCCCAGTCCCGTACGTCCCAGCCGTAGACGGAGACGAAGGAGTCGTAGGCCTCGGCGGGCAGGCCGTAGCGGTCCCGGGACAGGGCCATCACCACCAGGTCGTGCTCGCGCAGGTCGGCGGAGAAGGTCTCCAGGTCGACCAGGACCGGCCCGTCCGGGCCGACGTGCACGTTGCGGGGGAGCGCGTCCCCGTGGATCGGGCCCGGCGGCAGGTGCGGGGTGAGGGCGGCGGCGGCCGTCGCGAAGCCGTCGCGGCGCTCGCGCAGGTACGCCGCGTCGGCCGGGTCGATCGCGTCACCGGCCAGCCGCAGCCAGCGTTCCACGCCGCCCAGCAGTTCGCGGGGCGGCAGCGGGAAGGAGGGGGAGGGCAGCGCATGGACGGCACGGAGCAGTTCCGCGAGGTCACGCGGCTCGGCCGGGCGTACCGCATCGGGCAGCCGGTGCCACACGGTCACCGGGTGGCCCTCGACGAGCAGCGCCTCGGGCTCCGCCGCCCGGACCGCGGGCACACCGGTGCGCGCCAGCCAGGCGGCGATGTCCAGTTCGCGGCGCGCGCGGTCGAGGAGTTCGGCGTCGCGGCCCACCTTGACGACCAGGTCACCGGCGGCGAACACGGCGTTCTCACCCAGCGCCAGCAGCCGTGCCTCCGCCGCCGTCGGCCCCGGCACCGTCCCCGCCAGCACCTCGCGCGCCCGTGCCTCGTCCATCGTCCGCCTCCCTGTCCGCCGATTTCCCGCTGTGCGTCGGCCAGTCTCGCATTCGCACAGGTGGGAGCGTGTGCGCGGTCTCTTGACGGGAAGCGGCGCCTTCACGACCATGACCAGGCCCGTCCCCGCCGCGCAGAGGGTTGATGAGACGTGACATCGCTGACCGAGGTGAGGAGGCCGGCGCGCCGCGTGCCCGGTCCGGGCCTGCCCCGGCGCGGTCACGACCCCGGCGCCTGGTTCCTGGTGCTGCCCGCGCTCGTCCCCGTCCTGGTGCTCAGCGTCGGTCCGCTGCTGTACGGCGTCCTGCTCGCGTTCACCGACGCCCAGTCCGGGCGGACGGACCCCACCCGGTGGACCGGCACCCTCAACTTCCAGGACCTCGCGCACGACACGCTGTTCTGGGAGTCCTTCCGCGCCGGCCTGGTGTGGGCCGTCGGGGTCACGGTGCCGCAGTTCCTGCTCGCGCTCGGCCTCGCCCTGCTGCTCGACCAGAACCTGCGGCTGCGCCCGCTGGCCCGGGCGCTCGCCATCATCCCCTGGGCGATGCCCGAGGTCGTCGTCGGCATCATGTGGCGGCTCGTCTACAACCCGGACGCGGGCATCCTCAACGAAACCCTGCGCGACCTCGGCCTCGGCGACGGCCGCGACTGGCTCGGCTCACTCGCGACCGCGCTGCCGGCCGTCGTCGTCGCCGGAGTGTGGGCGGGGATGCCGCAGACCACCGTCGCCCTGCTCGCCGGGCTGCAGAACACCCCGCGCGAACTGCACGAGGCCGCCGCGGTCGACGGCGCCGGGGCCTGGCGCCGCTTCCGCACGGTCACCTGGCCCGCCCTCAGACCGGTCGCCCTCGCCATCACCGCGCTCAACCTCATCTGGAACCTCAACTCCTTCGCCCTGGTCTACGTGCTGACGGGCGGCGGTCCCGGCGGCCGGACCCGGCTGCCCACGCTCTTCGCCTACGAGGAGGCCTTCCGCTACGGGCAGTTCGGGTACGCGGCGGCGATGGGCTGCGTCCTGGTCGCCGTCGTCTCGATCCTGCTGGCCGTCTTCCTCGCCGGCCGGCTCCGGGGAGGTGAGCGCAGGTGAGGACCTCGCCCCGCGCCCGCGCGGGCCAGTACGCCGCGCTGCTCGCCTATCTCGTCTTCCTGGCCTTCCCGCTGCTCTGGCTCCTGTCCACGGCGTTCAAACCGCCGCGCGAACTGGCGGACCTGCACCCCACCTGGGTCCCCCGCCACCCCACCCTCGCCAACTTCCGGCAGGCCTTCGACGAACAGCCGCTGCTGCACGCCGCCCTCAACTCCCTGCTGGCCGCGCTCGGTGCCGCGGTGATCGCCGTGCTGATCGGCACGCCGATGGCGTTCGTCATGGCCCGGCGCCGCTCCTGGCTCACCAGGGCGGCCACCGGATGGGTCGTGGTCAGCCAGGCCTTCCCCTTCGTGCTGCTGATCATCCCGCTCTTCCTGGTGCTGAAGAATCTGAGGCTGATAGACTCCCTCGCCGGGCTGGTGCTGGTCTACGTGGTGTGGTCGCTGCCGTTCGCGCTGTGGATGCTCACCGGGTACGTCCGCGCCGTGCCGGCCGAGCTGGAGGAGGCGGCGGCCGTCGACGGCGCCGGGCGGCTGCGGACGCTGGTCTCGGTGACGGCGCCGCTGCTCGCCCCGGGGATCGTGGCGACCGCCCTGTTCGCGTTCGTCACCGCGTGGAACGAGTTCTTCTTCGCGCTGGTCCTGCTCAAGACACCGGAGAAGCAGACCCTGCCGGTCGTCCTCACCCACTTCATCGGTGCCGAGGGCGTCGCCGACCTCGGCCCGCTCGCGGCGGCGGCCTTGCTGGCCACACTGCCCTCGCTGCTGGTCTTCGCCCTCATCCAGCGGCGGATCACGGGCGGCATGCTCGCCGGGGCGGTGAAGAGCTGATGCGCGGCCGGCCCTCCTGGATCCTCGCCCTGGTCCTCACCGTTGTGCTCGCCGGCTGCGCGGGCGGTGGAGGGGGCGGTGGCCACGGCCGGATCACCCTGCGCTTCCAGTCCCTGGCCTGGCAGCAGGAGTCCGTGGCGGTCAACAAGGAACTGGTGCGGGAGTGGAATGCCGCCCACCCCGACGTACGGGTCGAGTACGTCCAGGGCAGCTGGGACAGCGTCCACGACCAGTTGCTGACCTCCTTCGAGGGCGGTGAGGCGCCGGACATCATCCACGACGCCTCCGACGACCTCGCCGACTTCGCCTACGGCGGCTACCTCGCCGACCTGACCGGACTGCTGCCCGCACGGCTGAAGTCCGACATACCGCACCGCAGTTGGGAGACGACCACCTTCGGGCACGGGATCTACGGCGTGCCGTTCCTCCAGGAGCCGCGGGTGCTGATCGCCAACACGCGGCTGCTGGAGGAGTCGGGCGTGCGGATTCCGACGCCCGCCCGGCCCTGGAGCTGGGACGAGTTCCGGCAGGCGAGCAAGCGGCTGAGCGGCGGGGGCGGACACGGGGTGGCCTGGCCGCTGAAGGAACCCGTCTCCGCCACGCTGAACCTGTCGCTGTCCGCCGGCGGGCGCCTGTTCCACCGCGGCCCCGACGGCCGGGTCACCGTCCGGTTCGAGGCCGCCGACCAGGTGGTGCCGCGCACCCTGCGCGAGCAGGTCGGCACCGACCACAGCGCCTCCCCCTCCACCCTGGGCAGCGGCGGCTCCGACACCCTGCCCGGCTTCTTCGCCGGCAAGTACGCGATGGTGCCGCTCGGGTTCTCCTACCGGCAGCAGATCCGGCAGCAGGCGCCCAAGGGCTTCGCCTGGCAGGTGCTGCCCGCCCCGGCCGGAGCCGACGGACTCGCCCAGGGAGTCAGCCCGCAGACCCTGTCGATCGCCGAGGACAGCCCCCACAAGAAGGAGGCCGCCGCGTTCCTCGACTTCCTCCTCCAGCCGGAGAACATGGTGCGCCTGGCCCTCGGGGACTGGATGCTGCCCACCGGCACCCGCGCGCTGCAGGCCCCCGCCCTGCACCGGACGGCGTACGGCTGGGCCACCGGCACGGCCCTCGCCGCCGGCCTGCGCAGCGCACCCGCGCAGTCCGTGCGGGGGTATCCCGAGTGGAAGGACAAGGTGGCCACCCCGGCGTTCCAGGAGTACTACAGCGGAGCGATCGGCCTCGACGAACTGCGGGAACGCCTGGAGAAGGACGGCAACCTCGTCCTGGCCCGCTACCAGCGCTGAAAAACGCGTTGTACGAGACGTCTCGTCTCGCCTGAGGTCGGGTGCATGACCGCTCCCGCCCACATCGCCATGTTCTCCGCCGCCTTGCACGGCCACGTCAACCCCAGCCTGGAGGTGATCCGCGAACTGGTCGCCCGGGGGCACCGGGTCACGTACGCGATCCCGCCGCTGTTCGCCGAGAAGGTCGCCGAGACCGGCGCCGAACCCAAGCTGTGGAACAGCACCCTGCCCGGACCCGACGCCGACCCGGAGGTCTGGGGGACGACGCTCCTCGACAACGTCGAGCCCTTCCTCGCCGACGCCATGCAGGCCCTCCCGCAGCTCACCGAGGCCTACGAGGGCGACGAGCCCGAGCTCGTCCTGCACGACATCACCTCCTACCAGGCCCGCGTCCTCGGCCGCCGCTGGGGCGTACCCGTCATCTCGCTCTCGCCGAACCTGGTCGCCTGGAAGGGGTACGAGCAGGAGATCGCCGAGCCGATGTGGGAGGAGCCGCTGAAGACCGAGCGCGGCCAGGCCTACTACGCCCGCTACCGCGCCTGGCTGGAGGAGAACGGGATCACCGACCACCCCGACGTGTTCGCCGGTCACCCGGCCCGCTCCCTGGTGCTGATCCCGAAGGCGCTCCAGCCCAACGCCGACCGGGTGGACGAGACGGTCTACACCTTCGTCGGCGCCTGCCAGGGCGACCGCACCGCCGAGGGCGACTGGCAGCGGCCCGCCGGCGCCGAGAAGGTCGTCCTCGTCTCGCTAGGGTCCTCCTTCACCAAGCGGCCGGCGTTCTACCGGGCGTGCGTCGAGGCGTTCGGCGACCTGCCCGGCTGGCACCTGGTGCTCCAGATCGGCCGGCACGTCGACGCCGCCGAGCTGGGCGACGTGCCGACGAACGTGGAAGTACGGTCGTGGGTACCGCAGTTGGCCGTCCTCCAGCAGGCCGACCTGTTCGTCACGCACGCCGGGGCCGGCGGCAGCCAGGAGGGGCTCGCGACCGCGACGCCGATGATCGCCGTCCCGCAGGCCGTCGACCAGTTCGGCAACGCGGACATGCTCCAGGGGCTCGGCGTCGCCCGGCGCCTGGACACCGAGGAGGCCACCGCCGAGGCGCTGCGCACCGCCGCCCTCGCCCTGGTCGACGACCCAGAGGTGGCACGGCGGCTGACGGACATCCGGGCCGAGATGGCACAGGAGGGCGGCACGCGCCGCGCGGCCGACCTGATCGAGGCGGAACTGGCGGCGGCCAGGGCGGCCCGGACGGCGTGACGGCGACGGTCCGGCCGCCCGCCCGGTGGCCCGGCAGGACGGCGGACCGGCCGGACGGCGGCCCGGCGTTCTAAGGTGGACGGATGACGACGTATGCGGCGCTGCTGCGCGGGATCAACGTGGGCGGCAACAGGAAGCTCCCCATGGCCGCGCTGCGCGCGCTGATGCAGGAGACCGGGTACGACGACGTCCGCACCTACCTCCAGAGCGGCCAGGCCGTCTTCACCACCGGGCACGGTGACGAGGAGTCGATCGCGGCAAAACTCGCCGCCGCGATCGAGCAGCGCTTCGGCCTCACCGTGGACGTCATCGTGCGCGACCACGCCTATCTGCGGGCCGTCGCCGACGCCTGCCCCTTCCCGGCCGCCGACCTGGAGCCCCGGCAGCTCCACGTCACCTACCTGTCGGCCCCCGCCGACCCGGCCCGCTACGCGCGGATCGACCGGGCCGCCCACCTGCCCGAGGAGTTCCGCCTCGGCGACCGGGCGCTCTACCTGTACGCGCCGGACGGACTCGGCCGCTCCCGGCTCGCCGAGCAACTGGCCAGGCGCCCCGCGCCCAAGGGTCTGATCGCCACGACCCGGAACTGGAACACGGTCCTCAAGCTGGTGGAGATGACGGCAGGGTGACCTTCCGCACGCCGGTGTGCGTGGTGTACGAGGTGATCACCTCCGGGACGGTCAGGCGCGGATCCTCCTTGTAGAGCCGCCGCAGCTCCGCATCGGTCCGGGCGGCGGCGACCCGGTCCACCAGGGCGATGTCGTCCTCGGTGAGCGAGGCGTCGTCCGAGATCTCGCGGCCCCAGGAGTCCCAGGGCAGCAGCTCGACGCCGTTCAGCGCGGCCAGGTCGCGCAGCACGCCGGCGCCGACGAACCACAGTCCGGCGATCCCCTCCAGCCCGATCACGCCGAACCGCCGCGGGTCGGCCCGCCCCGTCCGGCAGGCCCGCCAGGCGTCCGCGGCCACGAGGAAGCGGTCGCGCGGCACGTCGGTCGGATCGAAGTCCAGGCCGCCGTACGTGTGGTGCAGCTGAGCGTCGGCGAGCCGCCGATCCCCTTGCGGGGTACGGAACTCGGTGACCCAGTGGTCGGCATGGTCGCCGCCCTCGAAGTACGTCGCGAAGCCGCAGCGGACGCGGGCGGGCGTCCCCGTGGCCCGCAGCAGCGAGCAGTGCAGCAGGGCGAAGTCGCGGCAGGTGCCCACGAACCGCGTCCCGGGCGGCCGGCGCACGGTGAGCGGCGTGCCGGCGCGTTCGCGCAGCAGGCGCAGGATCTCGCGGACGTACCGGGACTCGGCGTCCTGGTGCAGCCGGTCTTGGGGGATGGCGTAGCCGAAGCGCTCGCCCTCGCCCCGGTGGATGACCAGGTCCCGCACGATTCCCGCGAGCAGGCCGGGATCGCGCGGCAGCCCGCTGACGTCGAGGTCCCCCGGATCGCTGTACGGCGTCTGTCTCAGGTGGCAGTCGTCCAGGCCGCCCACGCCGTCCGTGCCGTCAATGCCGTCTGTGCCGCCCACGCTGTCCGTGCCGTCAATGCCGTCAATGCCGTCCGTGCCGCCCATGCCGTCCTTGTCGTCCATGGACGCGACCCTCGGCCTTGACCCTGGGGCAGGGTCAAGGCGGGGGGCACGTCACACCAGGGCGTCCAGCCTGGACAGCTCGTCGGGCGACAGCAGCACTTCGGCCGCCTCCAGGTTCTCCTCCAGGTGGGCGAGCGTGCCCGTGCCGGGCGTCGGGCAGAGCACGGGGGAGTGGTGCAGCAGCCAGGCCAGGGCGATCTGCGCCGGGGACGCCCCGTGCCCGGCGGCGATCGCGGCACACACCGGGTGCCCGGCCAACTCGCCGTTGCCCAGCGGGAACCACGGCAGGAAGGCGATACCGCGCTCCTCGCACAGCCGCAGCAGCGGCTCACTGGCGCGGTCGAGCAGGTGGTAGCGGTTCTGCACCGAAACCACCTCCGTCAGCTCCAGCGCGGCCGAGAGCTGTTCGGCGGTGACGGTGTCCAGGCCGATGTGCCGGATCTTCCCCTCGGTGCGCAACTGCGCGAGCGTGCCCAGCTGTTCGGCCATCGGCACGGCCGGATCCAGCCGGTGCAGCTGGTACAGGTCGATCCGCTCGCGCCGCAGCCGGCGCAGGCTCGCCTCGCACATCGCCCGCAGCGAGGCCGGCCGCCCGTCCACGTGCCAGGCGTCGTCCCCGGTGCGCACCACCCCGCCCTTGGTGGCGACGACCACCCCCTCCGGGTAGGGGTGCAGCGCCTCGGCCACCAACTCCTCCGCGAGGTGAGGACCGTAGTTGTCGGCGGTGTCGATCAGGCTCACCCCGCGCTCCACCGCCCGCCGCAGCACCGCCACCGCGTCCTCGGTGGCACCGCGCGGGCCCCAGTAGCCGGGGCCGGTGAGCTGGGCGGTGCCGTAGCCGAGGCGGCGTACGGGCAGGTCACCGCCGAGTGTGAAGGTCTGCCGGGGCTGCACGTGAACTCCTGGGTCTCGGGGGAGCTTCGGGTCTGCGGGGGCTGTCGACGGGCCGTGAGCGGCGCATGGGAGGCTGCTCCCATGCGCTACGTCATCATCGGGGCAGGGGCGGTCGGCGGTGCGGTCGGGGGGCGGCTCGCGCAGAGCGGGCGCGAGGTGGTGCTGGTGGCACGCGGCGCGCACCTCGCGGCGCTGCGCGCGCACGGGCTGCGGCTGAGAGTCCCGCAGGGCGAGGCGGTGCTCGACCTGCCCGCCGTCGAGGGGCCCGCGGAGCTGGGCCCGCTGCGCGCCGACGACGTGCTCGTCCTGGCCGTCAAGACGCAGGACACCCAGGCGGCGCTCGCGGCCTGGGGGCCGGCGCCCGTCGAGGGCGGCGGCACGGCGGCACAGCGGCTGCCGCTGCTGTGCGCGCAGAACGGGGTGGAGGGGCAGCGGCTCGCGCTGCGCGGCTTCCGCCGGGTCTACGGCGTCTGCGTGTGGCTGCCCGCCACGCACGTCGAGCCGGGCGCCGTCTCCGCCGCGGGCACCCCGCTCACCGGCATGCTGCACCTGGGCCGCTACCCGCACGGCACCGACGACACCCTGCGGCGGATCGCCGCCGACCTGGAGTCGGCGCACTTCGAGGCGCCGGTCGTGCCCGACGTGAGCCGCTGGCAGTACGCCAAGCTGCTCGGCAACCTCGCCAACGCGATGGAGGCCGTCAGCGGCCCCCTGGTGAGCGAGGAGGCCGTGGCCCTGTACGCCAGGGTGCGCGCCGAGGGCGAGGCCGTGCTCGCGGCGGCGGGCATCGCGTACGCGAGTGCGGAGGAGCAGAGCACTCTGCGCGGCGACAAGATCACCCTGGTTCCGCTGCCCGGCGCGCCGCGCGGCGGCGGCTCCTCGTGGCAGTCCCTCACACGCGGCACCGGCACCATCGAGGCCGACCACCTCAACGGCGAGATCGTGCTCCTGGGGCGGCTGCACGGCGTACCCGCACCGCTGAACGAACTGCTGCAACGCCTCGCCAACTCCTTCGCCCGACAGGGCCGGGCCGCCGGGTCGCTGCCGGTGGCGGAACTGGTCCGGCTGGCCGACGAGGTGGAGCAGGAAAACAGCCGCTGATTGGGCCGTGATCGTGCGCCGATGGGCCACTAGCGTCCAGGGCATGACCAGTACCCGTACACATACCGATCCGGACACCGCGGCCCCCACCCGGGTCGACTTCTACTTCGACCCCGCCTGCCCCTTCGCCTGGATCACCTCACGCTGGCTGCTGGAGGTCGAGCGCGAACGCCCGCTCGACCTCCGGTTCCACGTGATGAGCCTGTTCCTGCACAACACGGGCAACGAACTGCCCGACTGGTACCGCGAACTGGTCGACAAGTCGATCGGCCTGGTGCGCGTGGCCGTGGCCGCCGCCGAGCGGTACGGCGACGAGAAGGTGCTGCGCGACCTGTACACCGCCTTCGGCACCCGCATCCACGAGCGCGAGGAGACGGACTTCGACGCGGTCGTCACCGGCGCCCTCGCCGAACTCGGGCTCTTCGCCGACCTGGCGGGCGCGGCCCACGACCCGGCGTACGACGACGCCGTGCGCCGCAGTCACGAGGCCGGCGCCGAAGCGGAGTCGGGCGGGTACGTGGGGACGCCGACGATCCACGTCGACAAAACGGTGTGGTTCGGACCCGTCCTGCGGGCGGTTCCCCGGGGCGCCGAGGCGGCCAGGCTCTTCGACAGCTTCCGGGTCCTGGCCGGACATCCGGACTTCTTCGAACTCAAGCGCACCCGCACGGGAACGCTGCGCTTCGACTGAACGGAGCCCGGGCCGCCCCGGCCCGCACCCGCGTCAGGCGCCGAGGGCCGCGGCCAGTGGCAGCCGTGCCGCCTCGTACCGTTCGAGCAGCACCCTCGCGACCTCGGGCGCCGGGCCGAGCACATCGGCGAGCACGTCCGCCCCGGCCGCGCCGCGGGCGATGCGGTCCGGCAGGAAGCCAGGAGCCAGGACGTACGGTGCGACCGCCACCCGCGCACAGCCCAGCTCCCGCAGTTCCCGCACCGCGTCCTCGGTGCGGGGAAGGGATGCGGAGGCGAACGCAGGCCGCACGGCGCACCAACCGGTACGCCACCACTCCCGCGCGATGTCGGCGATCACTGCGATCGCCTCCGGGTCGGAGGACCCCGCCGAGGCCAGGACGACCCCGGTCGAGGACTTGTCGGCGGGAGTCAGTCCCGCCTCGTGCAGCCGGCGTTCCAGGGCCGCCGTCAGCAGCGGCGAGGGCCCCAGCACGTCGGCCTGCCGGATCCGCAGCCCCGGCGGTGCCTGGCGCAGCACCGCCGGGATGTCCGTCTTGGCGTGGAAGGCGCGGGTCAGCAGCAGCGGCAGCGCCACCACGTCCCGGACCCCGTCGGCGGCCAGGGTCTCCAGCACGCCCGGCACGGACGGCACGTCGAAGTCCAGGAAGCCGGTCTCCACCCGCAGCTGCGGACGCACGGCCCGCACCCGCCGCACCAGGGCGTGCACGGTCGCGGCATGCCGCGGATCGCGGCTGCCGTGCGCGACGACCAGGAGGACGGGCTGCTGGGACACGGGCGTTCAGCTCTTCACGAAGAGGCCGCGGCTGCGCAGCACCCACCGCTCCAGCGGACTGAAGATCAGCAGGTCGATGGCGATGCCGACGAACAGGATGAGGACGATGGCCTGGAACACCATGGACATCGAGCTGGCGTTGCGGCCGTTCTCCAGCAGCGCGCCCAGGCCGATGCCCAGGTCGGGCGAGGAGGCGATGATCTCCGCGGCCATCAGCGAGCGCCAGGAGAAGGCCCAGCCCTGCTTCAGACCGGCGAGGTAGCCGGGCAGCGCGGCCGGCAGCACGATGTGCCAGGCCCCGCGCACGCCCGTCGCGCCCATCGTGCGGCCCGCCCGCAGGAACAGCGGCGGCACCTGGTCGATGCCGGAGACCAGGCCGTTGGCGATGGACGGCACCGCGCCGAGCAGGATCACCGCGTACATCATCGAGTTGTCCAGGCCCAGCCAGATCACCGCGGGCGGCACCCACGCCACCGACGGCAGCGACTGGAGCCCCGACAGCACCGGTCCGATGGCGGCCCGCACGAACTTCACCCGGGCCACCAGCAGGCCCAGCGGGGTGCCGATGGCCAGCGCGAACAGGAAGCCCAGCAGGCCGCGCGAGACGGACGTCCAGATGAAGCCGAAGAGCGTGCCCTGGAGCCAGGCGTCCTTGAACTCGCGGCCCACGTCGGCGGGCGAGGGCAGCTTCGTCGGGTCGTCCACCACGTGGAAGGTGATCAGCGCCTGCCACAGCAGCAGGACCACCACGGCGGCCGTCACCGGCGGCAGGATCTTGTCGACGAAGGTCTTCCGGAAGGGCGTACGGCCGCTCTGGGTGACCTCCAGCGCGTCGAGTCCCGCCTCCACGCCCCCCAGGCCCGCGTCCCGGCCGCCGGCTTCGGCGTCCTGCGCCGACGTCGTCTCAGTGCTGGCCATGGCGGCGGATCTCCCCACGCAGTACTTCGGTGATCTCCAGGGACAGTTCCGCGACGGGCGCGTCCTCGATGCGACGCGGCTGCGGGATGTCCACGGTCCACTGACGGGCCACCCGCCCCGGCCGCGAGGACAGCAGCACCACGCGCTGCGCGAGCCGTACCGCCTCGCGCACGTTGTGCGTCACGAACAGGACCGAGACACCGGTCTCCTGCCAGATCCGGGTCAGCTCGTCGTGCAGGACGTCGCGGGTGATGGCGTCCAGCGCCGCGAACGGCTCGTCCATCAGCAGCAGGTTGCTCTCCTGTGCGAGCGCGCGGGCCATCGCCACGCGCTGGCGCATGCCGCCCGACAGTTCGTGCACGCGCTTGCCGTACGCGCCCTTCAGCCGGACCAGTTCGAGCAGTTCCTCGGCCCTGCCGCGGCGGTCCTGCTTCGGCACGCCCCGCAGCCGCAGGGCGAGTTCGATGTTCTTGCCCGCCGTCAGCCACGGGAACAGCGCGTGCTCCTGGAACATCAGCGCGGGGCGGCCGTCCGTGGTGATGGCGCCGGCGCTCGGGCGGTCAAGGCCCGCCACCAGGTTCAGCAGCGTGGACTTGCCGCACCCCGAGGCCCCCAGGAGGGTGACGAACTCGCCCGGAGCGACATCGAGGGTGATGTCGTCCAGGACGAGTTGCTGCCCGCCCGGAGCCGCGAAGGACTTCGAGACGTTCTCAAGGCGTGCCGCGTGCTCGACGGCCTCGGGGGCCTTGGCGAGGGTGGTCGTGGCCATGGTCGTCACCTCCTGGGAACTCTTCGTTCAGGGTCTGAGGCTCTACCGGGCGCCGAGACCGGCGTCGCTGACAGTGGGCCTGCCCTCCGCCTTCAGGACCTTGTTCAGGAGGGAGAGGTCGTAGATGCCGTCCAGCTTCGGCTGCTGGAGCAGGCCGGCCTTGACGGCGTGCCCGGCCTCGGTGTTCAGGGTCGCGGCCAGCGGGTCGTCGGTGATCCTGATGGACTTCCACGCCGGGTCGAGCACGTCGGCCGGCAGGGCCTTGCCGGAGTCGACCGCCAGTTGCCTGTTGGCGGCCTCCTTCGCCTGGTCCGGGTTGGCGTTGATCCACTTGTTTGTCTCGACGGACGCCTTCAGGACGGCCTCGACCGCCTTGGGGTGGGCCTTGAGGAACTTCTGCGAGACGATGACGTTGGTGATGACGAACTTCTTGTCCGGCCACAGCGCGGACTCGTCGAGCAGCACCTTGGCACCCTCGGCGACCAGCTTGGACGCGGTCGGCTCCGGCACCCAGGCGCCGTCGACGGAACCCGACTTGTAGGCGTCCGGGGTGACCTTGTTGTCGGTGCGGACCACCGACACGTCGCCCTTGCCGCTCTGCGCGTCGACCTTCCAGCCCTGCTCGGCGATCCAGTTGAGGAACGCCACGTCCTGGGTGTTGCCCAGCTGGGGCGTGGCGATCTTCTTGCCCTTGACGTCCTTCAGCGACTTGATCTTCGCCGGGTTCACCACGAGCTTGACCCCGCCGGACGCCGAACCGGCGATGATCCGCAGGTTCTTGCCGTCCGACTTGGTGTATCCGTTGATCGCCGGGGACGGGCCGATCCAGCCGATGTCGATGGAGCCGGAGTTCAGGGCCTCGATCTCGGACGGCCCGGCGTTGAAGACCTGGTACTTGGCCTTGGTCGCCCCCAGGGACTTCTGGAAGAAGCCCTTCTGCACGCCCACCAGGGCGGTGGCGTGGGTGACGTTGCCGAAGTAGCCGATCTTGACGGAGTCGAGGCCGTCGGTCTTCTGGGCGCCGGCGGCTATCTTCTGGTCGGCGGAGTCGTCCTTGGCGTTCGATCCGTAGCCGCAGGCGGCGAGCGTGAGCAGGGGAAGCGCGGCGGCCACGGCGAGGCCGCGGCGCAGGGCGGTGGAGCGGATGGCAGGCACGGGAGGTGTTCCTCTCGTTGGCCCGGCGGTCACGGTCTCTCAGGTCGTGGCCGGGAGGTCGGCAGGTCTTCGTCTACTGCGCAGGCGGGGGGTGAGGGCGCGCATGCGGTGCGCGTACGTCAGCGCACACATCGGGCCACCCCGCCCTGTCCGCTGCCGAGGGCACCGCTGCCGACCCGGCCGCCCTCCTTGGCGAACATCGAGTAGAAATCGCAGGAGTTCATGGTCAGAAGTCCCAGCCGTCCTCGTCGGCGTCACCCTTGACCGGGTCCGGCGCGGCGAACGACTCGCCGACCATGCCCGCGGTCAGCGTGGTGCCGTCGGAGGGGTCGATGAGGATGAACGAGCCGGTACGGCGCGAGTCGGCGTACGAGTCGGCCGGCAGCGGCTCCGCGGTGCGGATCTTCACCCGGCCGATGTCGTTGGCGACGAGCTGCCCCGGGTGCGGGTGCAGGGACAGGTCGTCCAGGGTGAGCCGGGACGGGATGTCCTTGACGATCGCCTTGACCGTGCGGGTGCCGTGCTTGAGCAGCACCCGGTGGCCGACCGTCAGCGGGGCGTCGGCGACGTGGCAGACGGTCGCCTCCACGTCCTGGGTGGTCGCCGGCGCGTCCGCGCTCGGCACGATCAGGTCGCCGCGCGAGACGTCGATGTCGTCCTCCAGCAGCACGGTGACCGACTGGGTCGTCCAGGCCGCGTCGACCGGCACGCCGAGCAGGTCGATGCCGGAGATCCGCGAGGTGCGGCCGGAGGGCAGCACGGTGACCTCCTCCCCGACGCGGAAGGAACCCGCCGCGATCTGACCGGCGTACCCGCGGTAATCCGGGTGCTCGGCGGTGCGCGGACGGATCACGTACTGCACGGGCAGCCGCGCGTGGCAGTGCGCCAGGTCGTGGCTGACCGGGACCGTCTCCAGGTGCTCCAGGACGGTCGGGCCGCCGTACCAGTCCATCACCGAGGACGGTTCCACCACGTTGTCACCGGCGAGCGCCGAGATCGGGATCGCGGTGACCTCCGGGACGCCCAGCTCGGTGGCGTACGCCGTGAACTCCTCGGCGATCGCCGCGAACACCGGCTCCCGGTAGCCGACCAGGTCCATCTTGTTGACGGCGAGGACCACGTGCGGCACCCGCAGCAGCGCGGCGATCGCGGCGTGCCGGCGGGTCTGCTCCACGACGCCGTTGCGGGCGTCGACCAGGATCACCGTCAGCTCGGCGGTGGAGGCGCCGGTGACCATGTTCCGCGTGTACTGCACGTGGCCGGGGGTGTCGGCGAGGATGAACCGGCGGCGCGCGGTCGCGAAGTAGCGGTAGGCCACGTCGATGGTGATGCCCTGCTCGCGCTCGGCCCGCAGGCCGTCGGTGAGCAGCGCCAGGTCCGGGGCGTCCTGACCGCGGCCGGCCGAGGCGCGCTCCACGGCCTCCAGCTGGTCGGTGAGGACCGACTTGGAGTCGTGCAGCAGCCGGCCGACGAGGGTGGACTTGCCGTCGTCGACGGACCCGGCGGTGGCGAACCGCAGCAGGGTCGTCTCCGACAGCTGCTCGACCGACAGCGGCTCGGTGGGTTCGGTGGTGCTGGTCATGGTTAGAAGTACCCCTCGCGCTTGCGGTCTTCCATCGCGGCCTCGGAGAGCTTGTCGTCGGCGCGGGTGGCACCGCGCTCGGTGAGGCGGGAGGCGGCGATCTCCGTGATCACCTTCTCGATGGTGTCGGCGTCGGAGTCGACCGCCCCGGTGCAGGACATGTCCCCGACCGTGCGGTAGCGGACCTGCCGCTTCTCCACGGTCTCGCCCTCGCGGGGGCCGCCCCACTCGCCCGCGGTCAGCCACATGCCGGCCCGCGCGAAGACCTCACGCTCGTGCGCGAAGTAGATCGCCGGCAGCTCGATGCCCTCCCGGGCGATGTACTGCCACACGTCCAGCTCGGTCCAGTTGGACAGCGGGAAGACGCGGACGTGCTCGCCGGGCGCGTGCCGGCCGTTGTACAGGTTCCACAGCTCGGGGCGCTGGCGGCGCGGGTCCCACTGGGAGAACTCGTCGCGCAGCGAGAACACCCGCTCCTTGGCGCGGGCCTTCTCCTCGTCGCGGCGCCCGCCGCCGAAGACCGCGTCGAACTTCTCCGCCTGGATCTTCTCCGTCAGCGGCAGCGTCTGCAGCGGATTGCGGGTGCCGTCCGCGCGCTCCTTGAGGACGCCCCGGTCGATGTAGTCCTGCACGGAGGCGACGTGCAGGCGCAGCCCGTGCTTGTCCACCGTCCGGTCCCGGTACTGCAGCACCTCGGGGAAGTTGTGCCCGGTGTCCACGTGCAGCAGGGCGAACGGCACCGGCGCGGGCGCGAACGCCTTCAGCGCCAGGTGCAGCATCAGGATCGAGTCCTTGCCCCCGGAGAAGAGGATCACCGGGTTCTCGAACTCGCCCGCCACCTCGCGGAAGATGTGCACCGCCTCGGACTCCAGCGCGTCCAGGTGCGTCAGGGCGTACGGTCCCGCCGTGCCCTCCCCGACCTCGGCGACGGTCGTCGTCATGCCAGTCCCCTTTCGCTGAGCAGCGCGTACACCGACGCCGCGGACTCCTGCACGCTCTGGTGCTGCGACTCGATCCGCAGATCCGGCGTCGCGGGCTCCTCGTACGGGTCGTCGACGCCCGTCAGGCCGGTCAGTTCGCCCGCGGCCTGCTTGGCGTACAGGCCCTTCACGTCGCGCACCGAGCACACCTCGACCGGGGTGGCGACGTGCACCTCGACGTACGCCGTGCCGTTCTCCTCGTGCCGCTTGCGGACCGCCTCCCGGCTGTCCGCGTACGGCGCGATCACCGGGACCAGCGCGAGGACGCCGTTGCGGGCGAGCAGTTCGGCGACGAAGCCGATCCGCTGCACGTTGGTGTGCCGGTCCTCGCGGCTGAAGCCGAGGCCCGCCGAGATGAACTCGCGGATCTCGTCGCCGTCGAGCACCTCGACGCGGTGGCCCTCCTCGCGGAGCCGGCCCGCCAGCTCGTGCGCGATGGTGGTCTTGCCGGCGCTCGGCAGACCCGTGAGCCAGACGGTGGCTCCGGTCGTCACGTGGTTCTCCTGTATGTCTGTCATGGTCAGCCGTGCAACCCGCACTCGGTCTTGGCACGGCCCGCCCAGCGCCCGGCCCGCGCGTCCTCGCCCTCCAGCAGGCGGCGGGTGCAGGGCGCGCAGCCGACGGAGCCGTAGCCGTCCGTCAGCAGCGGGTTGGTGAGGACGCCGTGTTCGCTGACGTAGGCGTCCACGTCGTCCTGCGTCCAGCGGGCGATCGGGGAGATCTTGACCTTCTGCCGCTTCTCGTCCCAGCCGACGACCGGGGTGTTCGCCCGGGTCGGGGACTCGTCGCGGCGCAGTCCGGTGGCCCACGCCCGGTAGCCGGTCAGGCCTTCCTGGAGCGGTCGCACCTTGCGCAGCGCGCAGCACAGGTCGGGGTCGCGGTCGTGCAGTTTCGGGCCGTACTCGGCGTCCTGCTCGGCCACCGTCTGCCGCGGGGTCAAGGTGATGACGTTGACGTCCATCACGGCCTCGACGGCGTCGCGGGTACCGATGGTCTCCGGGAAGTGGTAGCCGGTGTCGAGGAACACCACGTCCACGCCGGGCATCGCGCGGGAGGCGAGGTGGGCGACCACCGCGTCCTCCATGGAGGAGGTCACGCAGAACCGCTTGCCGAAGGTGTCGGCCGCCCACTGGAGGATCTCCAGCGCGGAGACGTCCTCCAGGTCGCGGCCGGCCTGCTCGGCCAGCTCCTTCAACTCCTCGGCGGAGCGATCCTGCTGAGTCGCCGTCATGTCTGCTCGTCCCCTCCGTCGTCGCCCGTCTGCCGGAGCCCACGGGCCAGCAGCCCGCGGAACTTCAGCTGGAAGCCCCGGTTGCACGCCGCGCACTCCCACACTCCGTGGCCCTCCTCACCCGGGCGCAGGTCCTCCTCGCCGCAGTAGGGGCAGTAGAACGGCGCCGCACGCTCGCTCACGACAGCGCCTCGTCCGACGCCCGCGCCGCCCAGACGGCGAAGCGCTCGCCGTCCTCGCGCTCCGCCTGGAAGCGCGTGAGGAGCCGCTCGATGTAGTCGGGCAGTTCGTCGGAGGTCACCTTCAGGCCGCGGACCTTGCGGCCGAAGGACGGCTCGAGACCGAGGGCGCCGCCCAGGTGGACCTGGTAGCCGCCGACCTGGTTGCCGTCGGCGTCGGTGACCAGCTGGCCCTTGAGACCGATGTCCGCGGTCTGGATGCGGGCGCAGGCGTTCGGGCAGCCGTTGATGTTGATGGTGACCGGCTCGTCGAAGTCGGGCAGCCGGCGCTCCAGTTCGTCGATGAGATCGCTGCCGCGGTCCTTGGTCTCGACGATCGCGAGCTTGCAGAACTCGATGCCGGTGCAGGCCATCGTGCCGCGCCGGAACGGGGACGGGGTGACCCTCAGATCCAGCGCCTCCAGGCCGTCGACCAGCGAGTCGACCCGGTCCTCGGGGACGTCCAGGACGATCATCTTCTGCTCGACGGTGGTGGAGACCCGTCCCGAGCCGTGCTCCTCGGCCAGCGCGGCGACCTTGGTGAGCAGCGAGCCGTCCATCCGGCCCACGCGCGGGGCGAAACCGACGTAGAAGCGGCCGTCCTTCTGCCGGTGCACGCCGATGTGGTCGCGCCAGGCCTGCGCGGGCATCTCGGGCGCGGGGCCGTCGATCAGCTTGCGGTTCAGGTACTCGTCCTCCAGTACCTGGCGGAACTTCTCCGCGCCCCAGTCGGCGACCAGGAACTTCAGCCGGGCCCGGTTGCGCAGCCGCCGGTAGCCGTAGTCCCGGAAGATCGAGGTGACGCCCTCCCAGACGTCCGGCACCTCGGCCTCCGGCACCCAGGCGCCCAGCCGCACGCCGAACCGGGGGTTGGTGGACAGGCCGCCGCCGACCCACAGGTCGAAACCGGGGCCGTGTTCGGGGTGGACCACGCCGACGAAGGAGATGTCGTTGATCTCGTGCGCCACGTCGAGGAGCGGGGAGCCGGAGACGGCCGTCTTGAACTTGCGCGGCAGGTTGGAGAAGCGCGGGTCGCCGATGAAGCGGCGGGCGATCTCGTCCAGCGCGGCCGAGCCGTCGATGATCTCGTCCTCGGCGACGCCCGCGACCGGGGAGCCGAGCATGCCGCGCGGGCAGTCGCCGCACGCCTCGGTGGTGGACAGGCCGACCGACTCAAGGCGTTCCCAGATGGCGGGCACGTCCTCGATGCGCACCCAGTGGAACTGGATGTTCTGCCGGTCGGTGATGTCGGCGGTGCCCCGCGCGTACGTCTCCGAGACCTCGCCGATCGCCCGCAGTTGCTCGGTGGTGAGCCGTCCGCCCGTGATGCGGACGCGCATCATGAAGTACTCGTCCTCCAGCTCCTCGGGCTCCAGCAGGCCGGTGCGGCCGCCGTCGATCCCGGGGCGCCGCTGGGTGTACAGACCCCACCAGCGGAAACGTCCCCGCAGGTCATTGGGGTCGATGGCGTGGAAACCGCGCTTGGAGTAGATCGTCTCAATGCGTGTCCGCACATTGAGACCGTCGTCGTCCTTCTTGAGCTGTTCGTTGCCGTTGAGCGGGGTCAGGTGCCCCACGGCCCACTGTCCCTCGCCACGGTGACGGCTCACCTTGCGGCGGGGCGCGACGGAGTTCTGCGAAGAGGCGGCGGCCATGGTCGATACGTCCTTCGGGACAGCAGGGTATGCGGCTCTGACCTGCGCGGATGCGGGCGCATGGGCAGACAGGCAGGCGGGCGCGTCGTTGCGCGGAGAAGGGGAGACAGAAGATCCGGGTGGTGCTGTGCCCGTGGCCTCAGGCCACTGCGGGCGAGTCAGCTCGCCGGACAGATGGCGCTGGACATGCGGCCGTGGTCGACGTGCCGTCGGCTCACCAAGGCGGTTCCAGTTCCAGACATGACCGCAGCGTGGCACGGCGATCTGGACACAGTCCACCTTTGTCCAAAGTGCGGACACCCTTGTCCCGGGATGCGGGACAAGGGTGTCGTCGGGCAGGTAGGGGAAAGCGGTTGCCCCCGCTCGGAACAGGCGGGGAGGCGCCGCCCGGAGCGGGCCGGGGAGGCGTCGGGCGGATCAGGCCGGGAAGGCGCCGGGCCAAGGACCCGGAGTGGCCACCTCCGCCTCCTCCTCGACCTTGGTGTCGAAGAGCTTGAACCCGCGGCGCCGGTAGTTGTCCATCGCGTGCTCGCCGTCCTTGCTGCACGTGTGCAGCCACACCCGCTTCGTCGGCGCGAGATCCGGCCAGCGGTCGGCGAGGTCCCAGGCGCGGGCGGCCCCGTACGACAGCAGGTACCCGCCGATCCGCCGGCCGCGGAAGGCGGGGATCAGCCCGAAGTAGACGATCTCGACCACCCCGTCGTCCTGCGCCTCCAGTTCGACGTATCCCGCGGGCGTGCCCCGGTCGTACGCCACCCACGTCTCGACCCCGGGACGCTCCAGGTACGCACCCCACCGGGCGTACGACCAGCCGAGCCGGTCCGTCCAGCGGATGTCGCCGCCCACCGACGCGTACAGGAACCGGTTGAACTCGGGCGAGGGCACCTCGGAGCGGACGACCCGGACGTCCCCCTCGGGCGCGGTGGCCGGCAGGAGGTCGGCCGGGGCGCTCTGCTCCAGGGACCAGGTGGTCACGGCGATGTTCGTCATGCCGGCCAGGGAATCATCCGGCCGGGGTTCCTGTCGATCGAGGCGGGGTGCGGTCGACCGAGGGGCTTGTGCTGGTCGAGGGCCGTGTCGGGTCCGGGCGGCCCGACCGGCGGCTGCTTCGGGGGCGGCGGGCCCGCCGCCCCGGTAGGTGGCGAACTGCCCGGGGTCCGCCCCGCGTGCGCGGGCCCCGGACGGGTGGGCGGGGCTACGGCCGCCAGATCACCGCGGTGCTCGTGGAACTTCCCGGTGCCGGGAAGGCGATCCGGACGCCGACGGCCACGCCGGCGCTGTTGATGGACGTGGCGTAGGAGTTGCTGCCCTGCGGTGTCACGTTCAGTTCGGTCAGGCTCCCGTCGGCCTCGTAGCGGAGGGCGAAGCGGTGCTGGTCGGACGGGACCTTGGCCCCCGTGTACCCGACGGAGACACCGGCGTCGTTGACGGCGACGGCCGTGGTGTACTCGTACGCGGAGCCGATCGCCGTGGCGGTGCCGTCGGGGCTCCAACTCGTCGCGGTGTAGTCGATGTTGTCCGCTCCGAGCTGCCGACCGACGACGGTGCCCGAAGCGTTGATGTCGTTCGCGTTGGAGCGCGGGCCCAGGTCCGTGACGGTGCCGTCGGCGCCCCACGTCACGGAGTGGGACTGGGCGATCGTGCCACCGGTCGGCACGGCCCCCCGCGCGAGCACGGTGCCGGCGTCGTTGATCCGGACGACCCATGCGGTGGAGTAGGCCGAGGCCGGGTCGAGCGGGACGGGATTGCCGTCCGGGTCCCACTTCACGGGGTGGTAGGCGTTGTAGTCCGAGAAGGAGACGCCGGCGACCGTGCCCGAGCTGTTGACCGAGAGGGCGAAGGTGAGGGTGTCACCCTTGAGCGGAGCGAGCTGGACGGCCTGGCCGTCCGGGCGCCACTTCACTGCGTGGTAGGTCCCGCCGAGCGCGGACTCTCCCACCGCGATACCGGTGCGGCTCATCGCGCGGAAGACGGTGCTGGTGTCGCCGGGCAGCGGCTGCAGTCGGGTGACCGTGCCGTCGGGCGCCCAGCGCACCGTGTGGCTCCCCGACCAGCCGGCGGCGGTGCCGTCGTCGCTGACGGCCTCGACGTAGCCCATCGGGTCCCCGGGCAGCAGCGGGAGTGTAGTGGGGCTGAGGTCCGGGTTCCAACGGACCGGAGACATCTGGTTGCCGGGACCGGCGGTGTGGCCGACGATCACCCCGTTGCCGTTGATTGCTGCGGGGTAGCTCGAGGTGGCGCCGGGCGGGAGGGGCAGGTCGGCGGCCGCGTTGGCCGTCGGGCCGGTGTCGGCCGACGCGCTGCCGGCCGTGGTCAGCGTGAGGGTGCAGGCGGTGGCCAGGGCGATGGTGGCGGCGCCCGCGGACCACAGGGCTCTGATGCCGATGCTCATGACGCGCGTTCCTCGTCTCGTGGACTTCCTCGGAATGGCACTGTGATGGTGCTGTGTCACGTCGCGCTCGGAGAGTTCCCATGGGTAACACCACTCGCCGCACAGGAACTTCACTCAGTCTTCACGACGTCGGGCGCGGCCGCAGTGGAATGCCGAAGCCGAACTCGTGTGAGCCGGGACCGGATGCTGTGACGAGCGACCTTTCGGCAGGCCTGGACGACGTGCCCCGGGCCCGATTGCAGCACTCCTACGGCACGGCCGAAGCAGCAGGCCGCCGGCTGTTTTTCACACCCGCTCCGCTACGAGGCAGCTGTCCCCGGCGGCTTCACCCTGGACGACTTCGCCATCGACACCGCCGTCGCCACGCTCACCTGCCCCCGGGAACACACCGTTGCCCTGTCGACCCCTGGGGAGCGGCACAACCAGCGCAAGGCAGCCTTCGGGAACTGTGCACCGGATGCCCCCTGCGTGAGCGGTGCACCGAAGCCGAGTCAGGCCGCATCCTGACCATCCGCTCCCCTCACGACCTGCTCGCGGCTGCCCGCCACAAGGCCGTCACCGACCCCGACCGGCAAGCGGACTACCGGCGCCGGCGACCACCGGTCCAACGCGCCGTCGCCTGGCTCGTCCATGAGTCTTCTAGTGCAGTTCGTGTTCGAGGGAGGACAGGGGTAAGGCGAACAGCGTGCGTCCGGAGACGGACCACAGTTCGCCGGTCTGCGGCACGTAGGACAGGGAACCGGTGCCGTCGCCCCAGCAGCGGTGCGTGTCGCCCGACGCCCCGCACTCCGTGGCCTCGGCGCCGTTCACGTCCTGCCGCCACAGCGTGCCGTGCCCGCCCCGCTTCCCGGCCGTCCGGCCCAGGTACCAGTCGGTGTGGCCGGAGGGGCCCGTGCGGTGCGAGAGCACGCCCCGTACGCCGTTCGCCTCGGTCTCGTACGCCTCGCCCGCCGTCACGGTCCCGGAGGAGTCCGCGGCCAGGAGTCCGGCGCGCGCGGGATCCGTGCTGAAGGGGTAGCGCCACAGGCGGGTGTGGCGGTCGCCGTCCGCGGCCGCCGTCTCGCTCGCGACCAGGCTGTCCGGCACGGAACTGGCGTCGAGGGAGAGGCCGGTGGGACAGGGGGGTGCGGCACCGTCCGGGCCGGACGTACGGTCTGCCGCGGACGTGGTGCCCGAACCGCTCGCGGCCCTGCCCGTGCCGCCCGCGTCCGCCGTCCGGGCGCAGCTGCCCTCCGCCGGGCGGTAGGAGGCGACTGCCGGGAGGACCCAGCGGTAGCCGTGCGCGGACCAGCCGCCCGGGACCCGGCCGACCGCGTCGCCGGCGACGGTGGCCCGCTGGATGCGGCGCAGGTCGTAGACGTACAGCGCGTCGCGCTCGCCGTCCGAGGTGGTCACGAGCAGTTTGTCCTGGTACCGGACCATGCCCGAGACGCGGGACGCGAGCGCCCGGTAGTCGCGTCCGTCGGCGACCGGGACGGTCAGCAGCGCCCAGGTGTAGGTGAGGCGGGCCGGGTCGTCGGCGTCCACGAACGCCACCCGCGCCAGCCGCCCCCGCCCGGTGTCGTCGCCGCGGTGGGTCCAGCCGGAGAGGAGCAGCCGGTGCGTGCCCCAGCGGCCGTCGCCCCCGGCGTCCCCCGAGGCGGCCACGGACTCCGGGCGCCACGCCTGGGTGGCCGCATCCTCGGTGTCCCAGCAGTAGGCGCGGGTGGCCGCCGGTTCGACGGGCAGGGCCTTCTTCTCCTCGCCCGTGCAGTCGGCGGCGTCGCGCAGGTTGCGGTCGGTGTCGCTCAGCACCGTACCGGCGTCGACCGGGCGGCCCATGGACGCGGCGAGCCGGTCCAGGGAGCGGGCGGGTACGGGTTGTTCGGTGAGTTTCAGTCCGCCCAGTTCGGCGGCCGAGGTGAGCGGCTGGAGAGCGCCGGGGTCGTCGGTGACCGTGGCCTGCGAGGCGCTGATCAGGGTGGCGGTGGCGGTCAGCGCCAGTCCGGCCCCGGCCAGGACCGCGCGCAGCGCCCTGCCCCGCCTGCGCCGACGGTGTCGCCCGCGTTGCCTCATCCAACCCCCTTGGTCCAGGGCTCGGCCCGCCTCCGGGACGCCCGCCGGCCGGGCGGGTCAACTGCGCCGCGCGATCCGAGCGTTGAGCAAGGAGCGGATGGGGCGACCCACGGTGATGCTACGGCAGTTGGGCGCGCCGTATGGCGAAGACCCTGTAAACGTGGGTGAGATGCGAGGTCGCGCGGCCCGCTCGCCTGGGGCGCGCCCTCCGCGTACCTGGGGCGCGCGGCCCGAGGAACTGGCGCACAGCGGCTTTCGCGCGCGCTCCCCTCGTGCGCTCCCTCCCCTTCGATGCGCGGTGCTTCGAGGCGCGGTGCTTCAGGGCACGGTGCCTTCAAGGCGCGGTCTCCTCATGGCACGGTGGCCGGCCTCTTCAGGGCACGGTGGACGGCGCCGGCCGCCCCCGGCGCACCGACGGGGCCGCCGACTGCGGCAGCAGGTCGCGGGGGTCGGCCGGGAGCAGCACCTGGACCTCGGCGTCCTCGCGGAAGCGGTACGGCCGGTGTTCGAGCAGCGGCCCCAAGGACCGGCGTACGCGCGACATCGCCGCCCGGACGGTGACCGTGCGGGACGGGTCCCCGAACACCTCCACGGTCAGGTCGGCGGCGCTGCGGCCGGCCCGGTGCACGGCGAGGAGGCACAGGTGTTCCGCGTGGCGCGGGCTCGGTTCGCGTGCCCAGGTGCCGGCGCCGCCCGAGACGGCGACCGGCCAGCGGCGCGGACGGGACAGGTCCGGGACGATGCCAGTGTCGCCAGGTGGGGCGGCCTCCTCGCCCGCCCGCCCGCAGCAGCCAGCAGCCAGCAGCCAGCCGCCGGCCAGCGGCCCCAGCGGGCACAGCCCGACCGCCGGCAGCCGACGCCGGCCGGGTGCACAGGACGCGGGCAGGGCGATCCGCGCGGGGTACGGCATTCCGGTCGCCGCTGCCGTCCAGCCGTCCCGGTCCACCACCGCGGCCGGGCCGCGCAACCGGGCCGGCACCGAAGCGGCCACCGCGCGCAGCCGTTCCGGCGCGGCCAGGCGCATCTCCCGCAGCCCGGCCTCGGCCAGTGTGGCCACCGAGTCCACCCGGGCCGGCGTGGTGGGGTGCATGCTCTCCAGCGGCCCACTGACGTCCACCACACCGATCAGCCGGCCGTCGCGCGGATCGGTGACGGGCGCCCCGGTGCGGGTCCAGGTGGTGTGCGAGCGCACGAAGTGCTCCGAGGCGAAGACCTGTACGGGTCGGCGCACCACCGCCGGAGTGCCGACCCCGTTGGTGCCGACGACGTCCTCCCGCCAGTCGGCGCCGAGCTCGGACCCGAGCCCGTCGGCCGTGCGCGGCACCGACGCGTGCCCCTCGCGCCACAGCACCCGCCGTCCTCGTCGGCGACCACCACGATGTGCCGCGCCGCGTCCGTGACCGACAGCAGCCTCTCGCGCAGCACCGGCAGGACGTGCCGCAGCGCGCGCCCGGCCATCGGCCACTCGGCGGATCGGCGCCCGTTCACCGGTCGCCCGGCGAGCCGGCGCCCGGCCTCCGCCCACGCGCAGCGCCGCCTCTCAGGACCTCTCGGGGCGCCTCAGGGCATCGGACGGGCGCGTTCCACCAGCGACGCCAGGTCCAGGGTGTGCGGCAGGGTGCCGAAGGCGGCGCCGTGGTCGCCGCCCAGCCGGGAGGCGCAGAAGACGTCGGCGACCTCGGGCGGCGCGTGGCGCACCAGCAGCGCGCCCTGGAGGACCAGCGCCAGCCGCTCCACCAGGCGGCGGGCGCGCGCTTCGACGCCCTCCAGGTCGGCGAGTTCGGTGAGCAGGTCCTTGATCGCGGCGTCGAGCCGGTGGTCGGCACCGCGGGCCAGGCCCACCTCCCGCAGATAGGCGTCGAGTGCCTGCGGCTCGCGGCGCAGCGCGCGCAGCACGTCGAGGGCCTGGACGTTGCCCGCGCCCTCCCAGACGGAGTTGAGCGGCGACTCCCGCACCAGGCGGGGCAGCCCGGACTCCTCGACGTACCCGTTGCCGCCCAGGCACTCCGCGGCCTCCACCACGAGTGGCGCGCAGCGTTTGGTCACCCAGTACTTGGCGGCCGGCACCGCGATCCGCAGCAGCGCGCGCTCCTGCTCGCCGCCGTCGTCCCAGGCCGCCGCGAGCCGCAGCACCAGCGTGGTCGCCGCCTCCGACTCCAGGGCCAGATCGGCGAGGACGTTGCGCATCAGCGGCTTGTCCAGGAGCGGCCCGCCGAACGCCTCCCGGTGGGCGCAGTGGTGCACCGCCTGCGCCACGGCCTGCCGCATCAGCCCCGCCGAGCCGAGCGCGCAGTCCAGCCGGGTCGCCGCCACCATCTCGATGATGGTGCGCACCCCGCGCCCCTCCTCACCGACCCGGCGCGCCCACGTCCCGGCGAACTCGACCTCCGCCGAGGCGTTCGACCGATTGCCCAGTTTGTCCTTCAGCCGCTGGATCAGGAACACGTTGCGGGTGCCGTCCGCCAGCACGCGCGGGACGAGGAAGCAGGTCAGCCCGCCCGGGGCCTGGGCGAGGACCAGGAAGCCGTCCGACATCGGCGCCGAGCAGAACCACTTGTGCCCGGTCAGCTCGTACGTGCCGTCCTCGGCGAGCGGCCGCGCGGCCGTGGTGTTCGCCCGTACGTCGCTGCCGCCCTGCTTCTCCGTCATGCCCATCCCGAACAGGGCGCCGGCCTTCAGGTGCGCGGGCCGCAGCTCCCGGTCGTAGACCATGGACGTCAGCCGGGGCTCCCACTCGGCCGCCAGTTCCGGGTCGGCGCGCAGGGCGGGCACCGCCGCGTGGGTCATGGAGAGCGGGCAGCCGTTGCCTGCCTCGACCTGCGTCCACACGAGGAAGCCCGCCGCGCGCCGCACGTGGCCGGCCGGGCGGGTCCAGGCGGCGGTGAGACCGGCCGAGACGCCCTTGCCGAGCAGCCGGTGCCAGGCCGGGTGGAAGTCGACTTCGTCGATCCGGTGGCCGTAGCGGTCGTGGGTGCGCAGCCGGGGCGGGTTCTCGTTCGCCTGCGCGCCCCACTCCTGGAGCTGGGCCGAGCCCGCGGCCCGCCCGAGCGCGGACAGCTCGCCGCGGACCTCGTCGAGCAGGCCGGATCCGGCGTCGACGTGCCGTGCGACCGCCTCGGTCAGCGCCCGGTCGGCGGCGAAGACGTCGTAGCCGACCAGCGGGGGCACCTGGTTGGTCACGGAGTGAGTGCTGGCTGCCATGGCACGGAACCTACCCGCGCCGCGGCACCCGCCACCACACCGGCACCGCCGATCCCAGGGCGGCGGCGGTGCTCCCGTGCCGCCCCGGTGGACGGCGATCTCCGTGATGCCCCGGTGATGAGGGCGACAGGGCAGGACAGGGATACCTTTGGGTCGTGCAGCCAGCCAGCGAATCCCCCGACAGGCCGACCGGCCGCTTCCACCGGGCCCGTGCCCTCTACCGGAACGTCTCCAAGCGCAGGACCGCCTGGCTGCTGCTCAAGGACACCGTCAATTCGTGCATGGAGTACCGCATCCTCGGCCTCGCCGCCGAGGCCGCGTTCTTCACCCTGCTCTCCGTGCCGCCGCTGCTGCTGAGCCTCATCGCCCTGCTCTTCTACGTCGACTCCTGGACCGGCGCGCACACCATCGCCAGTCTGGAGCGCAACATCATGGACGCCTCCCGGACGGTCCTGTCCGACCAGGGCGTCAAGGAGATCACCCAGCCGATCCTGCGGGACGTGATGCAGGGCGGCCGGCCGGACATCGTCTCCATCGGGTTCGTGTTCGCGCTCTGGTCGGGCTCGCGCGCGGTGAACGTCTTCATCGACACCATCACCGTGATGTACGGCCTCGACGGCGTGCGCGGCATCGTCAGGACCCGGCTGATGGCCTTCCTGCTCTTCGTGGTCGCGCTGCTGATCGGCTCCGTCGCGCTGCCGCTGATGGTGGCGGGACCGGACGCGGTGGTCCGCGTCGTGCCGTGGTCGACGACCGTCGTGCAGGTGCTGTACTGGCCGGTCGTCATCGTGCTGTCCGTCGCCTTCCTGACCACGCTCTACCACGTGTCCGTGCCCGTGCGCTCCCCGTGGATCGAGGACGTGCCCGGCGCGCTGGTCGCCCTGGCCATGTGGGTGGTGTGCAGTTTCGTGCTGCGCATCTACCTGACCAGCACCGTCGAGGGCCCCACCATCTACGGCTCGCTGGCCGCGCCGGTCGCCGTGCTGCTGTGGATCGGTGTGTCCGCGTTCGCGGTGCTCGTGGGGGCCGCGGTCAACGCCGCCATCGACCGGGTCTGGCCGGCCGCCGCGACCGCCGCGGCGCGTGCCGCCAACGAACGGGTGCGCGAGGCGCAGATCGCCGAGTACGTCGCGCGGGCCGCCGCCGTCCGGGGGGCGGCCCCGGGCGCCTTCGACGACTTCGACGACGCCGACGACGGCACGGACTGCGCCGACATGCCGTCGGAGTTCCCCGAGCGCTGGTCGCGTTTCCTGCCCCCCGAGGACGTGACCGCACGCCTGCGGGCCCATGCGAAGAGCGCCCAGGCGCGCGGCGGCCCGCACAAGGAGGAGCCGAAGGAGAACCGGAACGGATCGGGGCCCGACGCGTGAGTGCCGCCGGGCGCCGGACCGAGCGTCAGGACTCCTTCCACACTCCGGCCGCCGCCGCCTCCCGCGCGAAGCCGGCGAAGTCCCGGGGCTCGCGTCCGAGCACCTGCCGCACCCCGTCGGACAGGTAGGAGTTCCGCCCGTCCAGCAGCGTCCCGAACAGTTCGACCAGGAACTCCGCCTCCTCGGCCGGCACCCCGAACCCGGCCAGCGCCTGCCCGTACGCCCGCACCGGCACCGGTCGGTACGCCAGCGCGCGCCCCGCCGCCGCGGAGGCTTCCGCGACCGCCTCGCCGAACGTCAGCAGCCGCGGCCCGGACACCTCGATCACCTGGCCGGCGTACCGGTCGCCCGAGGTCAGCGCGGCCACCACGACGTCCGCGACGTCCCGCACGTCGACGAACGGCTCGCGCACGTCCCCGGCCGGGAACACCAGTTCGCCGCTCTGTCGCAGCTCCTCCACCAGCGGCCCCTCGCTGAGGTTCTGCGCGAACCACGCGGCCCGCACCACCGTCCAGCACGCCCCCGACGCGCGCAGCGCCTTCTCGGTGGGCAGCGCCTGCTCCTCGCCCCGCGCCGACAGCAGCACCAGCCGCCGCACGCCGAGCGCGACCGCCTCGCGGGCGAGCCGCCCGACCGTGTCCGCCGCGTCCGGCGCGCCGACGTCCGAGGGGTACACGAGGTAGGCCGCGTCCGCGCCGCGCAGTACCGGCGCCCACGTCGTCGCGTCCCGCCAGTCGAAGCCCCGCGCCCGGGACGCCGCCCGCACCGTCAGCCCCGCCGCCGAGGCCGCCGCGGCGACCCTGCTCCCCGTACGGCCCGACGCACCGGTCACCACCACCGTCATCGCCGGCGCCGCCTGCCCGCCGGTCCGCGTGCCCTGCGTCTCTCGCGTGTCCTGTGTCATGGAAAGCAGTCAACCGCCGTGCCCCGTAGGGGAACCATCGTTGATCCGCGCACGCGCATAAGCGCGCGTCCAGCCCGCGTCTACGCTGTCTTCATGGACGCACTCGCAGGTCTCCTGGAGGGCCCACGCGCGCGCGGCGCCTTCATGATCCGCGCCTGCCTCGATGCGCCGTGGGCGGTACGCGTGGAGGACGAGGCCCCGCTCACGGTGATGCTGATGGCCCGCGGCGACGCCTGGATCGTGTCCGACGACGGGGAGAAGGTGCGGATCGGCCCCGGCGACCTGGCCATCGCGCGCGGCCCCGACCCGTACACCTGCGCCGACGACCCCGGTACGGCCCCGCAGGCGCTGATACTGCCGGGCGGCGAGTGCAGCTACCCCGACGGCCGCTCCCTGAACGGCTCCATGGACCTCGGCGTGCGCACCTGGGGCGACCGGCTCGACGGCGGGACGGTGATGCTGATCGGGACGTACCCCATGAAGGGCGAGATCAGCAACCGCCTGCTGGACGCGCTGCCGCCGCTGCTCACGCTGACCTCCGACGTGTGGCAGTGCCCGCTCACGCCGCTGCTGGCCGAGGAGATCGTACGGGAGGCACCGGGGCAGGAGGTCGTCCTCGACCGCCTCCTCGACCTGCTGGTCATCGCGGCGCTGCGGGCCTGGTTCGCCCGGCCGGACGCGGCGGCGCCCGCCTGGTACGGGGCGCTCGCGGACCCGGTCGTCGGCCCGGTGCTGCGCCTGGTCCAGGACGACCCGGCGCACCCGTGGACCGTCGCCGCCCTCGCCGCCGGGGCCGGGGTCTCCCGGGCCGCGCTGGCCCGCCGCTTCACCGCGCTGGTGGGGGAGCCGCCGATGACGTACCTCACGAACTGGCGGCTGGCCCTGGCCGCCGACCGGCTGCGTGACACCGACGAGACCATCGCCGCCGTCGCCCGCCAGGTCGGCTACGGCAGCGCCTTCGCGCTCTCCACCGCCTTCAAGCGCTCCTACGGCGTCAGCCCGCAGGAACACCGGACGCGGGCGGCGCACCACGGCGGCCGAGCGGAGTGAGCGGGGCGAGCGGACCGGGCACGGCGGACCGTGTGGGCGGGGCCCGGACGGACCCCGCCCACGTGGCCACGGCACCGGGCGGGTACGCCGAACGGGCCGCCCGGCTGCCCGGCGCGGTGGTGTGGGCGAAGGCCCCGCGGGCCGGCGGGGCCGGGGCGGGGCTCGTCCTGCCCGACGGCTGCATGGACCTGCTGTGGAGCGAGGGCCGGCTGCTGGTCGCCGGGCCCGACACGCGGGCGTACGCCCCCGGTGGGCCACCCGCCCACTGGGCGGGCCTGCGGTTCTTCCCCGGCACCGCGCCCGCCTGTCTCGGCGTGCCCGCGCACGAGGTGCGCGACCGGCGGGTCGACCTGGCCGACCTGTGGCCCGCCCCCGCGGTGCGGCGGCTGCGCGCCCGCCTGGAGACGGCGCGGGACCCGGCCGCCGTCCTGGAGGAGGCGGCCCTGGAGCGGGCGGAGCGGGCCAAAGGGCCGGACCCGCTGCTGCGGCACCTGGTCGCGGCCCTGGAGGCGGGCCGACCGGTCGCCGCGACCGCCGACGAACTCGGGCTCGGCGCCCGCCTGCTGCACCGCCGCTCCCTGGCCGCCTTCGGCTACGGACCCAAGACGCTGGCCCGGGTGCTGCGGATGCAGCGGGCCCTCGCGCTGGCCCGCGGCGGGGTGCCGTTCGCGCAGACGGCGGTCCGGGCCGGTTACGCCGACCAGGCCCACCTGTCCCGGGACGTACGGGCGTTGTGCGGCAGGACGCTCGGTGAGCTACTGCGCCTCGGCGGGTAGTGGCGCGAACAGGTCGACGCCGTTGCCGTCCGGGTCGTGCACGACCGCGTACCGCATCCCCCAGAACGCGTCCCACGGCTTCAGTTCCCCGTGGTGGCCCGCGCCGACCAGATCCTCGTAGAGGGAGTCCACCTCGGCCGGTGTGCCGCAGTGGAAGGCCAGCGCCGTCCGGCCGCCCCCGGCCGGTGGCCGCCACCCGGGGTGGAAGGAGCGGACGGTGTCCTCGGTGTCCAGCGCGAGGGTCAGGCCGCCGGGCAACTCGGCCTCGACGTGCGGCTGTCGTTCGGCACCGTCGGGGAAGACGAGCCCGAGGCGGCGGTAGAAGGCGAGCGAGGCGGCCAGGTCGGAGGTGACCAGCCCGACCACGGCGAATCGTGGAGTCATGCGGCCACGGTAGGCACGGACCCGGCCGGTGGTCTTGAAGAAAACGGACAGCCGCCGCGTCGCCCCGGTGCCCCGACACGCCGATCAGTGACGTTTCTCCGGTGAAGGCGTTCCGCCGTACGGGTGAGTAAAGGGCGTCTCAAGTATCGATCTCGGCATGGTCTAGGGAACCTTTTGTCTCGGCAAAGGACCGCATCTGGCCGACCACCGGCACAGCTGCCCCTCTGGGCGCCGTGTGCGCCCGAACCCCCCACCAGAGGAGTCACGTTGACCTACGGCAAGAAGCTGCGCGAACAGGTCGCCGGGCCGGGGACCACCCCGCTGATCGGTGTCTACGACATGTACTCGGCGTCGATCGCCGCCGAGCACTACGACGGCATGTTCGTCTCCGGATTCGGGTTCGCCGCGTCCTACTACGGGCTGCCGGACATCGGGTTCATCGCCTGGCCGGACATGGTGGCGTTCGTCCAGCGGCTGCGGGGCGCCTTCCCCGCGCACCACCTGCTGGTGGACATCGACGACGGCTACGTCGACCCCGAGGTCGCCTGCCACGTGGTGGAGGGGCTGGAGCGCATCGGCGCCTCCGGGGTCATCCTGGAGGACCAGAAGCGGCCCCGCCGCTGCGGGCACGCCGACGGCAAGCAGGTGCTGCCGCTCGACGAGTACCTCGCCAAGCTGGAGCAGGTGCTGGCCACCCGGCAGGATCTGGTCGTCGTGGCCCGTACCGACGCCACCGACGAGGCCGACATCCTGCACCGGGCCAAGGCGCTCGCGGCCACCGACGCCGACGTGATCCTCGTCGACGGCATCCGCAGCGTGGACTGGATCCGCCGGGTGCGCGAGGTGGTGGGCGGCAAGCCGCTGCTGTTCAACCAGATCGCCGGCGGCAAGTCGCCGCGGCTCTCGCTGAGCGAGCTGTCCGAACTGGGCGTGGACGTCGCGATCTACAGCACCCCGTGCCTGTTCGCCGCGCACGAGGCGATGGACACCGCGCTCGCGGAACTGCGGCGCGCGGACGGCCGGCTGCCCGAGGTGGACGCGGCCAGTGGCGTGGGCGTGCGGGCGGCTACCAGCCTGCTGGAGCGCAACATGGCCCACCGGCGGCCCGAGCGCGCGGGCGCGGGTGTGGGCGCGTGAGCGCCCGCCCGCCCCGGCCGCGCACGGCGGCCGCCCTCGCGGCGGCCCTCGTGGCGGCTTCCGCGCCCGCGGCGGCGGCCGGCAGCTTCATCACGGTCCTCGACAACTCGCACGCCGACTCGATCCTCGAAGTCGACCGCACGGCGAACCTCCAGACCGGCCGCGGCACCGCAGGCAGCGACCACGACGGCAGCGCCGTCGACGTCGTCGAAGCCCTCGTGGGCGCCTCCCGCGCCGGTGAGGAGGACGGCGGCTGACCCCTCCGTCCACCCCCCGCCCTTCCCCTCCCACTCGCACCGGGCGCCGCGCGAACGCGGCGCCCGGTGCGGGCGTCCCGGCCCACCGCGCGGGATCCGGCTCCGCGTACGCCGAACGGCCCCGAGCCGGACTCCACCGCCGGAATACCGCGCGGCGGTGTGGTGCTCTTGAGTTACCGGGGCTCGTGTGCGGCGGTCCGGGCGCGAGCGGAGTGCAGCGAGCGCGCCGAAGGGCTGGTGGGCACATGACGGCGGACCGGACGACCCCCCTCATCAGAACGCCGTACGGGACGGTGCGTGGACGCTGTGAAGACGGGGTGGCCGCCTTCCGCGGCATCCCGTACGCGGCGCCCCCCTTCGGCCCCCGCCGGTTCCGTCCGCCCCAGCCGCCCGAGCCGTGGGACGGCGTGCGGGACGCGGGCGCCTACGGGCCGACCGCGCCGAAGCCGCCGTACTCCGAGGCCTTCTCCCAGTACCTGTCCGATCCGTCCGTGCCCGGCGACGACTGCCTCAACCTCAACGTCTGGACGCCCGACCCGAGCCCCCGCGCCCGGCTGCCCGTCCTGGTGTGGCTGCACGGCGGAGCCCTGACCCGCGGCTCGTCGGCCGTGCCGGTGTACGAGGGCCGTTCCTTCGCCCGGGACGGCGTCGTCCTCGTCTCCGTCAACTACCGGCTGGGCGTGGAGGGCTACGGACTGTTCCCGGACGCACCCGCCAACCCCGGCCTGCGCGACCAGCTCGCCGCGCTGCGCTGGGTCCACGAGGCGATCGGGGCCTTCGGCGGAGACCCCGGCCGGATCACCCTGTGCGGCCAGTCGGCCGGCGCCATCAGCGTCGGCGCCCTGATCGCCGCTCCGCAGGCCCAGGGACTCTTCCGGCGGGCCGTGCTGCAGAGCGGCCCGCCCGAGGCCGCCGACCGCGCCAAGGTACGGCGGATGGTCCGCCGCATGGCGACCCGGCTGAAGGTGCCGGCCACCGCCGAGGCCTTCGCCGCCGTCGACCGCGACCTGCTGCTGCGCACCCAGGCCGAGGTCGGCCGGCTCAGCAGCCCGGTCCTCGGCGGCCCCGCCTTCGGCATCGTCGTCGACGGCGACCTCGTGCCCCGCGACCCGCTGGAGGCGCTGGTGGCCGGGGAGGCCGCCCGCGGCGCCGACCTGCTCATGGGCTGGACCCGTGACGAGTACCGGCTGTGGCTGGTGCCCGGCGGTCTCCTGGAGCGCGTCGACCGGCTCGGCCCGGTCGCCCTGGCCGGCGCCATGGCCCGCTGCCACTGCGGGCACGAGGTGGTTCGCGGTTACCGTTGCCTGCACCCCCGGGCCGGGGCCGCCGAGACCGTCGGCCAGCTGGTCACCGACCACCTGCTGCGCCGCCCCCTGCACCGGCTGGCCGACGCCCGCCCCGGCTCCGCGTACGTGTACGAGTTCGCGTGGCCCTCGCTCCTGCCCGGCCTCGGCTCCTGCCACGCCCTCGAACTCGGCTTCGTCTTCGACACCGGAGACGTGCCGGACGCGCGCCGGCTCGCGGGCGAGGGCGCCCCGCAGGAGCTGGCCGACGCCCTGCACGCCGCCTGGGTCCGCTTCGCCGCCGACGGCGACCCCGGCTGGGAGGCCTGGGAGGCGGCGCACCCGGTCCGCGTCTTCGGCGACGGCCCGCCGCACACCGCGTACGGCCCGCGGGACGCGGAACTCGCCCTGTGGGACACCCCGGCCGCACCGGCCCCTGTGGACACCCCCATGACGCCGGGCGCCCCGGCCCGCCGGTCCGTTCCCGAGCCCACCCCGCTCCCGCGGCCGCCCGCGCCGCCGGGCGGCACCTCCGCGGCCCGGGGCGCGGAACTGCGCAAGGTGATACGGCGCCTGCGCCGCTCCGGCGGAGTGCGGCGCACCTGACCCGTCCGGTCGGCCCGGTCGCCTACTCCGCCGCCAGAACGCGGGCGATCTCCTTGATCGTCGCCGGGCCGACCCGGCAGCAGCCGCCGATCAGGCGGGCACCGCGGGTGCGCCACCGGTCGACCTGGGCCGGGGTGAGGGTGGGACGCCCGGTCCAGGAACGGGACCGGGCGTCCCAGACCTCACCGCTGTTGGGGTAGGCCACGACCGGCTTGCCGGTCACCCGGGCGGCCGTCGCGACGGCCGCCTCCACGTCCCCGGGGGCGCAGCAGTTCACGCCCACCGCGATCACCTCGTCCGCGTCCGCCGCCAGTGCGAACGCCTCCTGCAGCGGCTGTCCGGCCCGGGTGCGCGGACCGTCGGCCGTGTACGACAGCCAGGCCGGCACGCCCAGGCCCCGCACGGCGCGCAGCAGGGCCCTGGCCTCGTCGGTGTCCGGGACCGTCTCCAGGGCGAGCACGTCGGGCCGGGCGGCCGCCAGCACCTCCAGGCGGGGCCGGTGGAAGCGCTCCAGCTCGTCGACGGTGAGCCCGTAACGCCCCCGGTACTCCGAACCGTCCGCGAGCATCGCACCGTAGGGACCGGCCGAGGCCGCCACCCACAGCGGACGCGTGACGCCCTTCGCCCTGGCCCGCCCCACGGCCCGGCGGGCCAGGCCGACGCTGGACGCGATGAGCGCGGCGGCCTCCGCACGGCGAGAGCCGCGCCGCGCCAGCCCCTCGAACGTCGCCTGGTAACTGGCGGTGATCACCACGTCCGCTCCCGCCTCGACGTAGGCCAGGTGCGCCTCGGTGACCGCCTCGGGCCGTTCGGCCAGCAGCCGGGCCGACCACAGTTCGTCCCCGAGGTCGTGACCGGCCGATTCGAGCTGGTTGGACAGGCCGCCGTCGAGCACGACCGGCCCGGCGGCCAGCGCCTGGGCGAGCCGGGGGGAGGCCGCGTCACCTGAGCCGTACGTCATGCCACGACGCTAACCGAGCGGCGGCCGGCCGCGGGCCGTCCCGCCACCGGGCGCCTTCCGCCGTTCGATAGCCTGCCGCAATGGTGGGGATCGGGGAACGGCTCGTACCGGACGGAGCGCGGACGGCGGTCCGGCGCAGGAGGCGGGGGGCGCCGGCACGTTCGCAGGACGCGCGGCCGGCCGGGCCCGTCGGGTCCGCCGCGCCGCGCCGCCGCGCCGCCGCCTGGCTGCCGGTCCTCGCCGTCGTGCTGGCCCTGACCGCGGGGACCGGATGCGACGTCGGGGGCGCGTCCGATCCGGGCTCGGGCCCGGGTGCGTCCGGGGCGGGCCACCGGACCGGGGCCAAGGCGCCGAGCCCGCCCCCGGGACTGCCCGCCGCCTTCACCACCGGCCAGCGGCTGCGCTGGGCACCCTGCCCCGCGCCGTCCCCCGCGCACGGGAAGGGCGGCGGCTGGCAGTGCGCCACGATGAAGGCGCCCCTGGACCACCGGCGGCCCGGCCGCGGCACCATCGACGTCGCCCTGATCCGCAAGCGCGCCACCGGAGCGGACCACGAGCGGATCGGCTCGCTCGTCTTCGACTTCGGCGGCCCCGGCGAGTCGGGCGTCACCGGCCTGCCCGAGTACGCGGACGACTACACCAAGCTGGGCGAGCGCTACGACCTGGTCGGCTTCGACCCGCGCGGCGTCGGCCGGAGCGCCCCCGTGCGCTGCGGCAGGACGGAGTTCGAGAGCGGCGACGCCTGCGAGAAGTACTCCGGCCGGATCCTGCCGTACGTCACCACCTCGCAGACGGCCCGCGACCTGGACCTGCTGCGCTACCTCCTCGGGGACGGGAAGCTGAACTACTTCGGCATCTCCTACGGCACCGAACTCGGCGGCGTCTACGCCCACCTGTTCCCGAAGAACGTGGGCAGAACCGTCCTCGAAGCCCCCGTCGACCCCACGCAGGACCGCCTCCAGGAGGAGCTGAGCCAGGTCAAGGCCGTCCAGAGCGCCTTCGACCGCTTCGCGCGGCACTGCGCGCGGACGTACGACGACTGCCCCACCGGCAGCGCCCCCGAGCAGGCCGACCGGCGCGTCACCGCGCTGCTGGACCGGCTCCGGGACAAGCCCGCCCGCACCGACGGCGGCGAGGAACTGGACGCGGACCTCGCCGCGCACGCCATCTCCAACCACCTGGACCTCGGCGAGGACGGCTGGGAGCCGCTGGTGAAGGCCCTCGACGAGGTCATGCGGCGGGGCACCGGCAACGCGCTGATGCGCGAGGCCTACGACCACGCCCCGGGAGCCCGGGCCAAGCGCCTGACCGGTGCCCGCACCGGCACCGGCATCGACGCCGGCACCAGCACCGGCGCCGAGTCCGGCGCCGGCACCGCGGCGCCGGACGACAACAGCGTGTCCGCCTACGTCGCGATCACCTGCGCCGACTCCTCCAGCCGCCCCGGATTCACCGAGGCCGAGGACATGGTCAAGCGGATCGAGGCGGCCTCGCCCGTCTTCGGCGAAGCCTGGTCCTCGGCCGTCTACCTCTGCTACGACTGGCCGGTCAAGGGCGAGCGGGCCGCCCCCGACGTCCGCGCCTACGGCGCCTCCCCGATCCTCGTCGTCGCGGGTACCGGTGACCCGACGACGCCGTACGCGGGCGGCGAGCGCATGGCGGCCGAGCTGGGCGCGAAGGTCGGCGTCCTGCTGACCGTACGGGCCGAGGGCCACGGAACCTACCCCTACGACGACTGCGCGACCGGGGCCGTCGACACCTACCTCCTCGACGGCACGCCGCCGGCGCGGGGCACGACGTGCTCCTGACCCGGCACCGCACGCCGGGGGCCGCCGAAAACCCGTCCGGCGTGCCCGGCCGCCTGGCAGGATCGCGCGCATGACTTCGAAGATCCGCCATGTGACGATCGACTGCTCCGACGCCTACTGCCTGGGCAGCTTCTGGTCGCGGGTCCTGGACCTGCCGCTGCAGGAGGAGGACCGCCCGGGTGACGAGGAGGCGCTGATCGAGGGCGCGGGGCTGCTCTTCGTCACCGTGCCGGACGCCAAGACGGTCAAGAACCGCGTGCACGTCGACCTCCAGCCGCAGGACCGCACCCGGGACGAGGAGGTCGAACGGCTGCTCGGCCTCGGCGCCACGCTCGTCGACGACCGCCGCCGGCCCGACGGCACCGGCTGGGCGGTGCTCGCGGACCCGGAGGGCAACGAGTTCTGCGTGGAGCGGAGCGCCGCCGAGCGCGCGAACTGAACGGCGCGCGGGAAGCGCGTCCGCCGGATGCCCCGTTCCGCGCGCCCCGCGCCCCCACCGAGCACCGGAACACTTCGGCCGGTACCGAACGGACCGGCCCCTAGCGTGGCCGCATGATCGAAACCACCACCCGCGACACGGCCGCCGCCGCGGTGACCGCCATGGTCGACCACGTGCTGGACCTGGCCGCCACCTGGACCGCCTGGGACGGCACGCCCGCCCACGTCGACGACCGGGTCTACACCCCGCACAAGGCGGTCCGCCGGGTCGCCGACCACATGATCGACCACCTCGCGGAGCTGGAGGCGCGGCTGGCGGGCGAGACCCCGCGGCCCGACCACTGGCACGCCTCAGCGATCACGACCGAGGCCGACCTCGCGCCTTTCACCGCACAGGACCTCGACGAGGCCCGCAGCCGCCTCACCCGGCTGGCCCGGATCTGGGCCAACCGGCTGGACGCGCTCACCGACGAGCAACTCGACCGCTCCCCGGGCGAGGGCTGGAGCTTTCGCGAACTCGCCCGCCACCTGGCCGGGTCCACCTACTACGCGGACGCGGTGGGGGACTTGTCCTGATCCGCCGCGGACCGGCCGAACACCTCCGCGAGCCGGTCCGCGAACGCCTCCGGCCGCTCGACGGCGCCGATGTGCCCGCCGGGGAAGCGGGCGAAGTCCGCGCCCAGCCGCTGGGCGAGGCAGGTGGCCGTGCGGTGCAGCAGCCGGCTGTGCGGGTCGTCGCCCGCGGCCAGCGTGAGCACGGCCGACCCCTCCCGCGTACCGGCACCCGCCTCGGGTGCCGGCAGGGGCGGGACGTACTCGGTGAACGGCACCAGCACGTGGGCGAGGAAGAGGGCCATGGGGGAGGACAGTTCCTCCTGACGGGACAGGGGCCCGCCCTCCGTGGCGGGGCCCGGCTCCCGCTCCGCCAGCAGGGCGGCCAGGCGGGCACCCGCGGCCTGCGGGCCCGCCGCGCGGTAGACGGAGTGCACCTCGCGCATCCCGGTCCGCTGCCGGGCCCCGTCCGGCAGCACCCCCACGCAGGGCGGCTCGTGCGCGACGACGTGCCGCAGCCGCTCCGCGTGCCGGGCCAGCAGGTCGAGCGCCACCACGCCGCCCGCACTGGTGCCCAGCGCGTACGCCGACTCGCCCTCGGGCAGCACCGCGTCGAGGACCCGGCGCGCCCCGTCTGCCCAGTCCTGGACCCGCTGGTCGGCGACGGGCTGCCCGAGGCGCCCGTGGGCGAGGCCGAGCGGGTCGTAGGTGACGACGGTGAAGTGCCGCGCGAGCCGGGCCGTCATCGCCTCCAGTCCCATGGGGTGTCCGGCGCCGCCGGGCAGGACGAGCAGGACGGGGCCGGTGCCCTGGACGTCGTAGTACAGGTCAGTCATGGTGCGGGTGCTCCCGGGGCCAGTGGGTCAGGGCGGTGTGCAGGGCCTCGACGGCCTTGTCCCAGGACGCGTCCACGTCCCGCGCCGCGTTGAAGCCGCCGACCGCCTCCAGCGCGCAGAAGCCGTCGAAGGTGCTGCGCAGCAGCCGGACGGCGTCGGTGAGGTCGGGTTCGTCGAGGCCGTAGGCGCGGAGCATCCCGAAGGTGATCTCGGTGGTGCGCCGCAGGGCGGAGGAGTCGGTGACGAGGGCCGCATCCACGCGCAGCCGGGTGGCGGCGTAGCGGCCGGGGTGCCGGTGCGCGTACTGCCGGTAGGCGCCGGCGAACGCGGCCAGCGCGTCCTTCCCGGCCCGGCCCGCCACTGCGGAGGCGATCGCGTCGATCATCTCCCCGCCGGCCAGCAGGGCGAGCCGGGTGCGCAGGTCCTGGACGCTCCTGACGTGCGAGTACAGACTCGCGTCCCGGACGCCGAAGCGCCGGGCCAGCGCGGAGAGGCTGACACCGTCGAGCCCCGCCTCGTCGGCGAGTTCGGCCGCCGCAGCGACGATGCGGTCCGCGGTGAGTCCGGCTCGGGCCATGCGGTCCCCGTCCCCTCGTTCCCTGGAGACTCCGGTCCTGGAGGCTCCAGTTTCCTAGAGGCTCTAGGATGGCTCCTGGAGAGGGCAGGAATCAAGGGGTGGCGGGCGGCGACGCGGTCGTCAGCGGGCGAGCAGGTCCCCGACGAAGGCGTTGGTGAACTTCCCGGCGGGGTCCAGCTCGCGCGCCAGCGCGCGGAAGTCGTCCAGCCGCGGATAGCGGCCGCGCAGCACGACGGCCGGGACGGTGAACACCTTGCCCCAGTGCGGTCGCGGGCCGAAGGGCTCCAGCGCCTCCTCCAGGCGCCGCACGGCCGGCAGCACCGCCGCGGTGTCCTCGACCCAGGTGAAGTGCAGGGCCACCGTGTCCCGTCCGTGGCTCGGGCTCAGCCACTGCTCGTCGGCGGCGACGGTGCGCACCTCGCAGATCTGGAGCACGGGGGAGAGCGCCCGCCGGATCGCGTCGACGGCGTGCAGGGCCGCCAGGGCGTCGCCGCGCGGCAGCAGGTACTCCGACTGGAGTTCGGCGCCGCTGCTCGGCGTGAACTCCGCCCGGAAGTGCGGCAGCCGCTCGTGCCAGGGCCCCGGCGCGCCGAACTGCTCGGTGCAGTTCTCCGCGGGCATGCCCGGCACCGGATGGAGCGCCACCTTGGCGGGCACGGCCCACGGGAAGCCGGGCAACGGCTGGTCGGTGCGCCGCTTGAGCCACACCTGCCGGAAACCCGCGTCCCGCCAGTCGGTGAACAGGCTGACGCTGTACGCGGCCCCGGCCACGGTCTCGAAGTCGAGCCCGTCCAGCGGGAGTTCGGTGAACAGGTGCTGCTCCACCTCGAAGGCCGGCTCCAGGTCGAGCGTGAGCGCGGTGACGACGCCGAGCGCACCGAGGGAGGTCACGGCCCCGCCGAAGCGGGCGTCGGCCCGGCCGATCCGCACGGTGGAGCCGTCCGCGGTGACCAGTTCGACCTCGCGCACGGCCGCGGCGAGCGGCCCGTTGGTCACTCCCGAGCCGTGGGTGCCGGTCGCCACCGACCCGGCCACCGAGATGTGCGGCAGCGAGGCCATGTTGGGCAGCGCCAGCCCGTGCGCGTGCACCTGTCGGGCCAGTTCCGCGTACCGCACGCCGCCACCGACCCGGACGGTACGGGCCGCCGTGTCCACCTCCACCTCGGCCGGCAGGGCCGCCGACGAGAGCAGGACGCCGCCGGCGCCCGGGTCGGCGATCGTGTTGAAGGAGTGCCCGCTGCCCAGGGCGCGCACCTTCGCGCTCCGGGCGACGAGCGCCCGCAGGGCGTCGGCCGACTCCGGCCGGCACACCTGGGCGGCCGTGTAGGTGATGTTGCCCGCCCAGTTGGTCACGGCGTCGGTCGCGGCGCCGGTCCTGGCCTTGGTCATCGTGTCGTCCCTCCCGCGGTCGAGGCCCGACCGGAGCGGGGGCCTGTCCGGTGCCGACGGTGCCACGGTATTTGTCAATTGACAATACTAATTAGCCCGGGGGTGCAGGTCGGCCGGGTGCCCGGCCGATGGGCTCCCGGTGGGCCCGGGTGGGCCCTGGCGGGCTCCCGTGGGCCCTCTCGGCCGGTGGGCCTCGTCAGGGGGGACCCGGCACACTCCGCCCCGGCGCGGGGGCATACCGTGAGGAGTCGTACGTACGAGCCAGGAGGAGAGACGGGATGGGCAGCCGTACCGCGCTGGTCGAGGATCTGATGGACCGCTTCCCGCACGTGCCGAGGGAAGCGGTCTTCAAGGAGGACCTGCTGCGAGGCGGTGTGGCCTTCGACCCCTCCGCTCTCAGCGACAACGAGGGCGGGGAGGTGAAACCCAAGTCGTACTTCATCTTCTCCTTCGACCACGGCACGCTCCCGGAGCTGGGCGAGGCCGCGCTGCGCCGCCCGCCCGAGGAGATCATCCTCACGGGGGGACCGTACGACCTGAGGCGCACCGTCGTCTCCGTACGGGTGAATCCCGCCTCGCCCTACCGGGTCGCCGCCGACGGCGACGGCCTGCTCGGGCTCTACCTCGACGGCAAGCGGATCGCCGACGTCGGCGTGCCGCCCATGCCGGAGTACTACCGGCACACCCTCGCCAACGGGAAGTCCGTGATGGAGGTGGCGCCCACCATCCAGTGGGGCTACCTGATCTACCTCACCGTCTTCCGGGTCTGCCAGTACTTCGGCGCCAAGGAGGAGTGCCAGTACTGCGACATCAACCACAACTGGCGCCAGCACAAGGCGGCCGGCCGGCCCTACACCGGCGTCAAGGACGTCGAGGAGGTGCTGGAGGCGCTGGAGATCATCGACCGGTACGACACCCAGAAGGCGTCCACCGCCTACACCCTCACCGGCGGCGCGATCACGTCGAAGGTGGCGGGCCGCGACGAGGCCGACTTCTACGGCCACTACGCCAAGGCCATCGAGGAGCGCTTCCCGGGCCGCTGGATCGGCAAGGTCGTCGCGCAGGCGCTGCCCAAGGACGACGTGCAGCGGTTCAAGGACTACGGCGTGCAGATCTACCACCCCAACTTCGAGGTGTGGGACCGCCGCCTGTTCGAGCTGTACTGCCCCGGCAAGGAGCGCTACGTCGGCCGGGACGAGTGGCACAAGCGCATCCTCGACTCCGCCGACATCTTCGGCGCGCGCAACGTGATCCCGAACTTCGTGGCGGGCGTCGAGATGGCCGAGCCGTTCGGCTTCACCACCGTCGACGAGGCCATCGCCTCCACCACCGAGGGCCTGCGCTTCTTCATGTCGCACGGCATCACGCCCCGCTTCACCACCTGGTGCCCCGAGCCCACCACCCCGCTCGGCAAGGCCAACCCGCAGGGCGCGCCGCTGGAGTACCACATCCGGCTCCTGGAGGCCTACCGCGCCACCATGGACGACTTCGGTCTCTCCTCGCCCCCCGGCTACGGCCCGCCCGGACCCGGCCGCGCCGTCTTCTCGGTCAGCTCGTTCATGGACAGCCTGCCCGCGCGGGAGGAGGCCGGCGAAGGAGTCTGAGCGGGGCCGGGGCGCTGGAGGTGCCGGGGGTCAGGCGGGACCTGGGCCAGGTGGTGCCGGGGGTCAGGCGGGACCTGGGTCAGGTGACGCCGGGGCCCGAGCGCGGCCTCGGTGAGATGGCGCCGGGGGTCGGCCGGACCTCGGTCAGGTGGCGCTGGGGGTCCGAGCGGGGCCTCGATCGGGTGGCGCTGTCTGCGCGGGGCCTGGGTCAGCCGGTGCCCGGTGACTCTGAAACGGGAGGCGGCTGCGGTCCGTACCACACCGCGGGCCGAAGCCGCGCCGCGCGTCACGGCGCGCGGTTGCGCGCCTTGTCAGTCGTGCCGGGAACGTGAAAAGCTCGCGCTTCGCCGCGAACCGCCCCAACTCCGCTCCGCCCCGGGCCGGTTGCCCCTCCTCCGTGCACGCAGGAGTCCCATGCCCGACCAGCCGAGCCCCCAGGACGCCGCCGAGACCGTGCTGCCGGCCGAGTACTGGGACGCGGTGCTCTCCTACGCCGACCTGTGCACCGCGGGTTCCCCGGCGGCCGGGGAACTGGCCAGGGAGGCGTTCGCGCTCGGCCTGCGCGAGGTGCGCGCCGCGGGCGCCGGCGCGGCCCGGGGCCGCCGTACGCCCCGGCTGCCCGCGCTGCCGCTGATGCTGACCGCGGTGCGCACCACCGCCGCGGCCTGGGAGGCCGCCGGGCTCGGTGACCGGCTCGACCCCGACCTGCGGCTCTGGCTCAACTCCCCGCAGGCGGCCCGCTATCCGGGCCCGCCGCTCCAGCGCCCGCCGGCACTGCGCGCGCTGCGCGACCTCCAGGAGGCGGACGCGGCCCTGCTGTGGCTGGCCGAGGTCGAGGCGCTGCCACTGGTCGTCGTGGCCCGCAGGCTCGGGCTCGACCCGGCCACGGTGTCGGAGGAACTGGAGCAGGTACGCGCCCTGTTCCGGGACCGGTGCCGGCGCAACCGCCTGGACACGCCGATGGACACGGAGTGCCGGGGCTACGTCCGGCTGCTGGACGCGGTCACCCGTTCGGAGCCGCCCGTGCAGACCCCCGAGGACCTCTCCCGGCACCTCGCCACCTGCGTGCCGTGCGCGCAGGCCGCCGCCTGCCTGCGCCCGCACGCGGGCACCCTGCCCGCCGCGCTGGCCGGTGGCGTGCTCGGCTGGGGCGGCCTCGCCTACCTGGAGCGCCGCCGCCGGGCCGCCGAGGTGCGCGTCGGCGCGCGCAGGCCCGCGGCCGGCCCCGGGCGGCGCGAGCCCGCGGAAGAGGGCGCCGGGCGGGCACGGCTCGTGCGCGGCGGCCTGCTCGTCACCGCGGTCGCGCTCTCGGTGCTGGCCCTGACCGTGTCGCTGATGCCGTTCGGTGGTGAGGGAGGCGACGCCGGGCACGGCGACGCGGACCGGCAGGCGGTCGCCGACTCCTCGATCGGCCCGTCACCGGCCGGCGGGGCCCCGGCCCCCGGCC
>NZ_JBHJUW010000056.1:0-49681 GCF_042268205.1 Streptomyces sp. NPDC056160 | reverse complement strand
GGCGGTATCCACTGCATCACCCAGCAGCAGCCGAAGCGTGCAGGTCAGTGAGCTGACCAGGGAATACGCCGAATGATAGCTAGCTCTAGTTAGCCTTACTTAGCCCTACTCGGCTCCCATGAGCAAGATCATTCTCCCATTCGTCTCCCATGGGAGAAGCGGACAGCCCCCAACGCTGACGTATACGTTGGGGGGCTGCACCATGTGACCAGGGTGGGGCAACCACCCGGGGAGGCGGACACGGCCCCACCCTGGCCGCTCTGTGCAACGCGGAACCGGCGCCAGCGGCACGCCGCGGCACTGCTCGGGAACACGCGTCTGCTCGGCCCTGACCTGCCTGACAAGGTCGGACAGCAGGACGGCCGCCCGCCGACGAGGGGGTACTCACGGCAGGCGGCCGTCCTGCTGTCCGGCGTCGGTGGCCGCGCCGGGCAATGCGGGGCGCTCGAACGCGCCCCTCGCGGGGGACGTACCCGCTGACTCCAGCGCGCGACGCGGAGGCAGGGCCGGTACGTCAGGGGGCCGTCGGCATCGGCCGACGACGGATCATCCCCAGCCGGCGTCCGCAGGAGCGGCGACGATGTTGCCCGGCGGCGGGGTGCCCCAGCCGGCGTCCGCCACCACCGCGGTGACCGGCGATGTCTCGCCCGCACTCGCGATTCCGGCACCGGCCAGGAGAACGCACAGCGCCGCGGTGGCGGCGTACAACAGTCTCTTCAAGAGGGACCTCCGGAAATTCAAACGGTTCCCCGTGTGCTGCGGGGCTCTTAGGCTGACACGAGCTTGGTGCATGATCCAAGCAATCTGAGGTGCGGGAAACTGCACTCTGCTCGGTGCGGATATCCGCACGCCGCTTGAAGGGGGTCCGGTGAAGCACCGCAAAGAGAACAAAGAGAACGACACCGAAGTCATGGGCCTGCCGATCACCGAGGCCGAGGGCCGGACGTACCAAGCCATCGCCGCAGGCGAAAGCGTCCAGAATGGGGAGCACGTAGGACGACTCGTCGCGCTGGGTCTGGTCGAGATCACCAAAGGCGGAGTGGTCGCCCTCGATCCCCGAGTAGCGATGCAGCGGCTGCTCGCCAGCGAGCGTGCTTCCCTGCTCCAAACGATCGAACGCATGAACCGGATCTCTCAGCTGGAAAGTTTGGCCGCGCATTTCGACCCGAATCGAATGTACGGCGGGCCAGCCTCCGAGCTGTTCCCTTCCCGAACGCTCATGAATGTCCGCATCGGGGAAGCGCTGGAGAGCGCGGCGTCTGAGTTCCTCTCCGTCCAGCCCACCCAGCCCCAGCAGCGCGACCCTGTCGTCCACCGCCTGGGCGTGCAGCGCACCAAGGCACTTCTGGACAAGGGCGTCTCCGCACGGTCGCTCTACACGGCGGAGGCTCTGGCGCACGGCCCTACACGGGAGTACGTCGCCGAGCTGCTCGCGGCTGGCGCCGAGGTCCGGGTCGGCACCGTGTTGCCGCCCCGCATGATGGTCGTGGACACCCGGTTTCTGTTTATCGACAACGCTGTCGTGCCAGCCGAACGAGATGCTGGCTGGTGCGTCGTCGACGTCGCCTCCGTCGCTTGGGCACGGCTGGTCTTCGACACCGCGTGGGCCCAGTGCGTTCCCTGGGGGCAGGCGCTGAGTCAGGCACAGAAGGCGGTCACCTCTGACCGGCAGCGAGCCATCCTGCGGGAGATGGAGAAGGGCCTCCTGCAGGCGGCCGTCGCCGTCGCGCTCGACCTCAGTGAACGCACCGTGAACAAGGAACTGGCTTCCTTGCGTGACCACCTGGGCCTGCAGTCCACCTACCAGCTCATCGCCTGGTGGGCGACCAGTGCTGACCGGGGGCTGCCGTAGCCCGAGGATGTGCCGCCACCTTGGGCGGATCGGGGCTGATTGTGCTTACCAAGATCACAAAATTTGCCCGGCTGGGCAAAGACAGCCGAGCATGATCACTAGAGCGTGGTCGAGTGCCACTCGACCCGATGCCCGACTGGGTACTCACTCGCCGCCGGGAGATCGGGGCACGCATCCGCGCCGCACGGCTGGCAGCCAACCTGAGCCAGGTCGGGCTCGGCGAACTCGTCGGCAGGGATCACCGCACCATCCACCGCTGGGAGTACGCGCAGCGCATCCCCGACCTCGAGGATCTGCTGCTGCTCGCCGCGGCGACGGGGGTCAGCGTTGCCGATCTCGTCAGGGATTGAGCGGCCCGCCCCGACGGGGGTGACAGGGGCGGGCCGCGGTCTCACTTGCCGGTCACGGTCGGCGGGGAATCACGAATCCCCGCACCGGCCGCTCTTCCTGCGGGTCACGGGAGTCCGGCTGCTGCGCGCGCTTCCACGCCGCGACCAGGTCCGCGTACCGCGGGTCGATCCACTCGGACGACATGGCCACCTCCTGGGGTGGTGGGTCAGAGGGCGGGCTGGCCGCTGCCGGGGCACGTCTCCGTGCCGCTGCCGCCTCGCTGGTGGATCGTGGTCGGCTCGCCGGTCTGCGAGCCGACGCCGGCGCCGCACACGGGGCACGAGCCCTCAACCTGGCCGGGGTCGAAACGGTGGTCCATCCCTTGCTCCTTCACATCGGTGTGGTGGTGCAGTGGGTGGTGCACTCCCCGTACCGCGGCGCGGCCGGGGAGGTCTCAGATGCGGCGCACGAACGCCTTCGCGCCGTTGTGGAACGCAGCGGTGACGCCGACGTGGTTCGGGTTGTTGCCCTCGCGGGTGGACCAGCGCTCGATGGTGGCGATCAGCGGGGACTCGGCGCGGCCGAGGACGGCGGCCAGCCACTCCTCGCCGCCGTCCTGCACCGTGGTGTCCGTCCAGGCCGCAGGCTGGCCCTGGATGTCAGCGGTGGGGGTGTCGTGCTTCTCGCCGTCAGCGAGCTGGCCGGTGATCTGCCACCGCGTCTCACGGCCCCCCACGGTCACGGCGAACCCGAACGGGTACCGGGACTCGCCGGCCTCCTCGAGGGAGCGCACCTGGCCGACTCCCGCCGTGTTCTTGATGACGTCGATCGCGAAGTCCTGGAATCGGTCGGGACGCATAAGTGGATCTTTTCTCTCGTGGCGGGCGGGGTCGGGACAGTCTAGGAGGACCGCTGAGGCGACATGCCGGTGCGCGGTGGCCGCCCCCGAGCCCCGAGTGCTGCTGCGGCGCCGAGTTCACATCGGCTACCTTGCTGCCCATTACAGCGAGGTGGTGCAGCGATGGCAGGGAGTGAGGCGTTCGCCCGGGACGGGCGGCCAGTGTGCGGCGTGTGCCCGTCCCTGCGGTGCCCGGGCGGGACGTTCGACGTCGTCGACCGCCCCTCCCGTGACTGTCCCTTCGACCCGGAGACCGGCCACCGCTTCACCGCGGCCGGAGTGCCCGTGTGCGTGCACCCCGAGCGCGTCGGGCTGCCCGCCGCTCCGTACGCCACGGAGGGGCTGCTGCTGCCGTGGGAGACCCCGCCGCCCGCCGAGGCCGACGAGGTTCCCACCTGGGTACGCGCCGTGCTCCACGCGGCACCACCGGACGCCTGCGACGAGGTGATCCAGCAGGCGACCTCGATCCTGCTCGCGGCTGACCCCGACACGGACGTCACAGCGGTACTCCGCGCGGCCCTGAGCTAGGCCGCAGCCAGCTCGGCGAAGTCCAGGGCGTGCTCCCGCCCGGACCGACCCATGCCGATGCTCGCGTACAGGCCGGCCAGGACCTCGCGGCGGCGGACGACCTCCTCGTGGTCCAGCCAGTACCGCGGCGGCGGCTCCTCACCCCACGCCAGGCGGTAGCACTCCTCGGTGTACCCACCGGCCCGGTAGTCCGTGTGCTCCTGGTCGGTCTGGTGGATGATGCCGACCCCGCAGGCGTCGGCGATCCGCGTGAGCAGCTGCGCCTGCGCGAGCATGGCGTGCGTCATCTCGTCGACCGGGACGGCGATCGGGATCTCCGCCGCCTGGTCGCTGCCGGTGAGTTCGTACACGGCGGCCTTCAGCGCCAGGGCGCGCAGGCCTTCCTCGAACAGCGGCTCGGCGTCGGCCTCCAGGTTCCACTGGCTCACGACCGGGAAGCCGGTGAAGCACTGCCAGTCGTCGCTGTACTGCAGGCTCGCGGCCTGGAACGCGGGGAACTCGCGGTCGGCCTTGAGGGTCTCCAGCACGGCCTTGGCGACGTCGGCGACGGCGTGCGCCGCGGGCAACTCGACCTGGGACATGGGTGTCCTCTCTGGTTGGGTTGTAACGGATGAGTGGGGCTTGACCGGCGCCCCCGCGGGAACGAGCGCATCCGTGGGGGTGCCGGCGTTTTAGGGGGCGGCCGGAACGGTGTCCTGCTCGGCAGCCAGTTCGGCCAGGTCGACGACTGTGGTGTCCAGCAGGGAGATGGCCAGTTGGCCGCCGAGGACCCACGGCAGGCGCGGGCTGTTCAGATGGAAGACATCGCTTTCCGTCGGGACGACGCCGGTCCGGCCGGGGCGGTACTCCTTCCCGTACACGGCATCGGCGATCGGGCGGCCGACGCGCACCGCGACCACGTTGCTGTACAGGTGGGGGCACAACCGGGCGGCTGCGGTCGCGCACGGTCGGCAGACCGGCGGGTGCGTCGTCATCTGTCCTTCCGGCCAACCCGGCCGTGCCCGGTCGTCCTCCAGGAGCCACAGCCAGCCTCGCTCGTCCCGGTCCGCGGGGCAGCCGCACACCTGGCATAGCAGCCGGCGCATCGCCCGTCGCTGCCGGGGCCCGTGCACCGTCCCGTACTGCGGAACCCCGCCACCGGGGCGCAGCCCAGTCGGGTGCCACAGGACGCCGTCGCTGCCGCGGGCGTGGCCGAGGATGGCGATTCCGCTCGGGGTGGGATACACGCGTGGCAGAGGCACGATCTCACTGCTCCAGGCAGCGATGTAAGGGACGGGGTGACCCTTGTAGGTCAACGGCGTAGACATGGCTCCAGGAGGGTCGAAGGGACGAGGGGAAGCGTCGGCCGTGCGCGACGGGGGTGACACGCACGGCCGACGCGGCCTACGGGGCATCCAGCCGGCCGATCAGCACAAGGTGTTCCATCAGCTCGTTGGTCGCCCACCCCAGCCGCCGGGCGTATCCCAGGACTTCCCGGCGGTCGGTCGGTACGGTCTCCGAGCAGGCGGCGCGAGCGCACGCGAGCAGCCTGTCCGACGCCGCGGCCCCCGGGCGGGGCTCCGCGGCCGTGGCCACGAGTTGCCCGAGCTGGGCGCGGATGCGGCGGAGGGGGCCCTCGAGTTCAGCCACGGGCGGGAGGACATCGTCGAGTACCTCCGCGACGTCATCGAGGAGCGCTTCGACGTCGGCTCCTGTCCACCGAAGGAGCTTCGCGAGGACTAGGGCGAGCCCAGCGGCGTCCATGGGGGGCGTCCACGACGGTGCCAGCGCCGAGGAGACGGCCGGGGCCGTCACCGCGGCCCTCCCGTCGGTACGACGAACCGGCACCAGGTCACGTCTCCGACCGGGCTTTGTCCCCAGGCGCCGCCGTGCTCCCGCATGAGGGCGGCGAGGAGCAGCAGGCCCCGTCCGGACTCCTCGTCATCGGTAGCGGTACGGACTCGGCCCCGGCCTGGCATGCCGTCGGACACGGCGACGTACACGCTGCCGTCGCCCACGGTCATGGTCAGTCCGACGCTGGTGCCGCCGCTGTGAAGGATGGCGTTCGTGACCAGCTCGGAGACGGCGAGTGTCACGTCCCCGATCAGGTCCTCCAGCCCGCAGTAGCGCAGCCGGGCCGCCAGGACACGGCGCATGGCGCCCACCCAGCGGGAGTCTTCGGCACTCGGCGGCATACCAGGGGCGCGCGGGGTGACCGTGAACGCGAGGTTCATCGTGTCGTCGCGGTACCCACGCCGGAGCGGTGCGGAGGAGACGGCATCAAGAGCAGCGTTTCGACAGGCGTGCTCCTGCGCCACGAGCTTCGTCATGGTCGGCTCCATGTCGAGATGGCCAGTGACGACATGGTGGCCCCACAACTAGGCCCCAACTATCCTGACTTCAGGATAGTTGGGGCCATAGTTTGACGCTGTGTCACACGTGCGAGGTCAGCCAGTTCCCGTAGGACAGGAACGTGTCGGGAAGACGTCGGTGAGCCGCCTCCAGACTGGCGTACGTATCCCGCACCATCGGGTGGTACTTCGCCTGCTGCGGCGCCGCCCGCCGGGCCTTCAGGAGGCTCTTAAACGAGGCCTCCAGGCGCCCGGCCCACATCTGGGCTCGTGCCACCTCCGCCCAGTGGTGGCTCTCCCTCGACTTCGGCCAGTCCCGCGGAATGTGCACGCCGTCCGCCGCCTCGATGGCCTTCCCGTACTCGTCCAGCTCAGCGAGGACGGACACCCGGTGCACTTCCACGTTGGTGTCGCCGAACGCCATCCACAGCACCTTCTGCGACTCACCGGTCCGGCCCGCGATCTCCTTCGCTTCGGCCAGGTGCGACATGGCCCGGTCCTCGTCGTGCGCACGGCCGGCCATCACCGCGCCGCCCAGGTGTAGCTGCCCGTTGACGACGTCCCGCTCGCGCGAGGCTTCCGCCTGTTCGATCGTGCGCAGCCCGAGGTCGACGAGGCGCTGCCCGGTGCGCCACTTGCCCTCTCGCAGGTACGTCAGGGCCCGGAAATACTGGTAGGCCCCCCCGAAGACGGCGCTGGAGGCCCGGTTCGCTGCCCAGTCCATCCGGGCGAGGGAGAGCTGCGCGAGGTCGGCGTACCCGAGTTTCGTGGCGACGTCGTACGAGGTGCGGTACAGGGACGAGAGGACGAGCCACCCGCCTGTGCTGCTCTGTTGGTGCGCGGCTGTGGTGGCCTCCTCGATGAGCCCCGCGACCGTGCCGGCCGCCTTCTTGATCTCCCCCGCGCGCACCGCTGCGCACAGCGCCTCCGCGTCGTCCTGGAGAGTTTCCAGGGGCCGCGGAGAGATGTCGGGGTCGGCGCCGAGGTCGTACACGTCCAGCGCTTCCCGGATAGGTGCTATCAAGACGTCCAGCTCGTCCGCGCGCAGCTCGTCCGCGTAGGGCTGCCCGACGACGGTGGAGACCTCTACCCGCATGGCGCGGGCACAGCAGGCGATGAGGTGCGGAGTGGCCGCCAGGTGCCCCTGTTCCACCTTGGTCAGAGTGCTGTACGGGACCCCGGCCAGGTCAGACAGGGCCCGCTGGGTGAGGTGACGTTCGCGGCGCAGGCGGGCGATCCGTACACCGATGTGGTCTTGCGGCAGAGCATGCATACTGTCTCCTGTTCTGCTTCGACACCAGAACCGTACCCGCGGTCGGCTCCGCCGGTACAACCAACAGCCCCACCGTCTCCGGACGGTGGGGCTGAGTTCATCAACCCGCTGGGGTCAGGGCCAGCGACCTGTGTGAAACGCCCGCACACGACGAAAGCGGCCTCGTCCTCCTGGAGGAGGACGAGGCCGCAGTGGCGGGGGGCTCAGTGGCCGAGGGCCTCGTACAGGCCGAGGACCAGGGCGCCGACCGAGGTGACGGCGGCGAGGGACGGCAGGGGCCAGCGGGCCCGCTCCAGGGTGCGGATACGGGTCTCGTGGTCGGCCAGCAGGTGCGAGTGGTCTGCGATCGGCAGCGAGTCCAGCTTGGACGAGACCGACTTGACCTCGTCGTGGGTGGCGCGTACCTCGGCGTACACCTCGGTCGGGGTGATGACCACCGAGCCGTCCGGGATGGGGGCCGAGGGAGTCATGGGTCAGGCTCCCTCGCCCGGGAAACCCTGGCGCGTCGGTCGGTTGGGTACGGCCCACGTCACGCCGTACGAGGCGAGGACGGCGAGCACGATGGTCACGCCCTCTCCGGTGGTCAGGGAGCCGTCCTGCACGGCCGTCGCCGCGGCGGCGGCGCCGGCCGCGAGCCCGCCCACGACGGCCTTCCACATGGCGGAGATCTTCATCTTGTGGTCCTTCCTGCGCCGGTCAGGCGGCGACGGTGAAGTGGTGCTTCTTGCCGAGCTGGGTGAGAGAGACGCGGCCGGGGATGCCGTCGGCGTCCGAGCCGCTGTACCCGAGCGACCGCTGCCACCTCGCGTAGGCGGCGATGGTGGTCGTGCCGTACGAGCCGTCACTGGCGTAGGCAGCGGCCAGCAGCCCCTCGTCCTTCAGCGCGGCCTCGACGATCCGGACGTCTGCTGCGTGGGTCTGGTGCCCTTGAGCGGCGCCCGGGTCCGTGCGCGCGGCGGCCAGCACGTAGGCCAGGGACACCCGCTTTGCCGGAGCGCTCGGCAGTGTCCCGAGCAGGCGCCGCAGAGACGCCTCACCGGGCACGCCGTCCGAGTCCGCCCCGGAGTACCCCAGGCTGCGCTGGTAGTCGGCGTAGTTCTCGGTGTCGGCGTCGCCCCAGTCCGGGCCGGGTCCCTGCCTGTAGTGCTTCCCGCAGCCGCGCGCGACCAGGGCCTCGCCGACCTTGGTGACGTGGTCGCCGTGCGCGCCGTAGCCGTAGACCAGGCCGTTGATGGTGACCTGGTAGCGGGCGATCCCCGAGCCGCTCGGCTGGCTGCCGCCGGCGCCTCCGCTGCCGACAATCTTCTTGGCGCGGGCGACGATCTCAGCGAGCTGGGCGACCACGTGAGTGCCGGGACAAGAAGTGTGCCCACCCCAGTTGCTGCCGCCCATGGCGTGGTAGCCGAGGCCTCGCCCGTTCGGCGAGTCGGCGACCTGGAGCGGGACGCCGTACCGCGTGTGCGTCCAGGCGAGGGCCTCCGCGTTCCGGTCGAGCTGGGCGCTGGTCAGCGAGTCGCCGCCCTTGCCCTCGTTCTCGATGGACAGCCAGGTCCGGTTGCCGCCGGCCTGAGCCCAGGCGCGGTCGGCGGTGTCGACCCACTGGCGCAGGGCGCCGGCGCGGCTGGTCCCGAAGTGCGCGGAGGCCTGGGCCTCGGGGTGGTTGCGGAACCAGGAGTCGGTGCCCTCGAAGCTGCCGTCCATGATGTGGACGACGAGGCCGCGGACGGACTCCTGGCCGTCGGCGGTGAAGTTGCGCGGGATGAGGCGCTGTTCGGCGCCAGGCATGCGTGCCATGGGGACTCCAGACATGAGGAAAGCCCCGGCCAGTCGGCGCGGGGCGGTGGGGGTGGGGGCGGCTGTCAGTGGCTGTGCACGATCTGAAGGGCGCGCCAGATCTGCTCGCCGGGGTAGCCGGGGTAGGCGCCGCCGGGCGATCCCTGCGTGGTGTGCCAGGCACCCCACGCGGTGAGGTCGGCCTGCCCGATATCGGCGGACGGGGTGTAGCTCCCCGCGCCCACCGCGACGAGGCGCTTGGCCGCCGCCAGGACGAGGGGGCTGGTGCGGCCGACCCTGAAAAAATCGCGCCCCGGGTAGGGGGCGTAGGCGGCGGCTGCGCCGGACGAGGTCTTGATGAGGGCGGGGTCGTCGACCCAGTCGGGGTCCGCGGTCACCATCGGCGAGCAGTAGCGCGGGTAGCCGTACCCGTACACGTTGGCGTCGGACCGGTTCCGTTCCCGCAGGTAGGCGCCGTCCCCTTCGGGGGATCCTGTCACGTTCGTGTTGAATTCGATCGTCCAGATCCGGGTCGCGTCGAACTGCCACACCAGACCGATGTGGTCCTGGCCCTCGCTGCCGATCAGGACGTGCGCCCCCCGGGCGGGGAACCAGCTCCAGCGGCCCCAGCTCTGGTACTCGGTGACGACCTCGGCGCAGTCCGGGGTCTGCGGCATGATGCTGATGTCCCCGGCCCGGTAGGCCAGCCAGAGCTGGCCGATGACGCAGTACGACAGACCGTCGTAGGACGCCATACCTGGTGTCTCTTTGGCGTATTTGTTCAAATTGTTCCAGGTGCCGTCGTTGTCCTCCTTGTACCCGATCAGTGCTTCCTGGGTGCCGAGGTCGATCAGCGTGTCCGGGGCGATTGCTGCCACCACGTGGGTCCTCCTCTCAGGCCGGGTCGAGGACCCGCCAGCCGACCGTGGACGTGTCGGTGCTGGACGTCGACTTGATCGTGAAGCTGGTGCCGGCGGTGCGGGCGTTGACGTAGACGGAGCCGACGGCGCCGCCCGGTGTCTGGATCGTCAGCTGCACCACGCTGTTGGCGCCGATCGCCGTGGTGTTCACGGTGGCGGTGCCGGCGGCCAGGACGGCGGTGCCCATCCGCGCGGCCGCGCCACCGCTCGGGACGACCGTGCGCCCGGCCAGGACCAGGCTGCCGTCGCCCGGGTCGAGGCGGGTCACGGTCCCGGACAGGGCGTTCGCGGTCACCGCGGCCAGGCCGAGGACGGTGGCGATGGTGCCTGCGTCGGTGCGCAGGCAGGCGGTCGCGCCGCTCGCGGGCGCCACCTCGGCGATGCCCGCAAGGACCACGCCCTTGGCGTTGCTGGTGAGCCAGACGGATGTGCCGTCGCAGGCCTGCGTGTTGAAGCCGGTCGCCGTGTTCCCGGTGCCGCCGTAGACGGTCAGGCCGGTGGTGACCTGCTCGGCGCCGCAGCCGGTCAGGGTGACGGCCGTGCAGCCGTCGAGGCGGTACCCGGTCGGGGACTGCTGCACAGCGCAGGCGGTCAGGCTGCTGTACGCCATCCCGTCCAGCCAGAACCCGCCGGTGACGCAGCCTTCGGCCGAGCAGGCGATCAGCGAGGTCGAGGCGCCGCCCAGCACGGTGTCCTGCGGGGCCTGGAGGTGGAAGGCGATGCCGCCGCACGTGCGCACCCGCACGCGGTGCAGGAGGCTGGCGGCGAGCTGGTGGCAGAACACCCCGTCCCCGCCCCACGACTGGATGAGCAGGTCGCGCAGGGTGATGCCCGTAGTCGACGGCGCCGCGTACCGCGTGAACCGGATGGCCGAGCCGAACCCTCTGCCGGGCCCGGACAGCTGAAGGTCCTGCAGCGTGATGCCGCTGACATCGGTCCCGACGATGCCGTCGTTGTTCTGGTTGGTGGACTGCAGGACCGACATGCTGCCGTCGCCGCGCGCGTTCACGTTGCTGGCCCAGGTGATGGCGTTGCTCAGGAGGTAGCGGCCCGCGGGGATGTAGAGGGTCCCGCCGCCGGCGGCGCTGGCCGTGTCGACCGCGGCCTGGATCGCCGCGGTGTCGTCGGCCACGCCGTCGCCCTGGGCTCCGAAGGCTTTGACGTTCAGCCAGGTCAGGGCGCCGGCCGTCGGGCCACCGCCGATGCTGCCCGCGTTGTGGGCCTCCACCCAGGCGCGGGAGGCGCCGCCGGCGTCAGCCCACATCCCGGTCACACCGTCCGGCCCGCGGAAGCGCGGAAGGAACCCGAAGGTGTCGGCCTTCACGGTGGTGGTGCCGGTGCCCGCCGCGTCCTGGAGGTCGGTGTACTGGGTTCCCTCCGAGCTGGAGTCCCAGAACGTCACGACGGCGCCGGGTGCCACGGCCCACAGCCCGTCTGTGGGGACCACGACGTAGTCGGCGATGCCGGCCCCGTACTCGTAGCGCGCCATCAGCCCACCACCCAGCTCTGCCCGGTCTCGGGCAGCAGAAAGTCGTTGCGGCTGATGGCGCCGTGGTTGGTCAGCCACACCTGCCCGGCCCGGCCGGTCGTGTCCGACCGGGGGTAGATCGTCAGGCGGGCGATGCTGTCGGAGCGGACGTAGCCGAGCACGTAGTGGGTGCGCGACGGGGGCCGGTAGGCCTCCGGGATCAGCACCGGCAAGCGGCTCTCCACGTTGGCGGCGAGGGAGGGCGCCACGTACTCGAACGTCCCGAGCCGCAGGGTGACGATGCCGCTGCGCAGCTCCAGGACGCTGCCGACGCGCCATCCCCACGACAGGCCCACCGACGAGTCGATCGAGATGACGTCGGAGGACTCGTAGATCGTGGCCCATCCGGTCACGGTCCGCAGGATCAGCCGGCCGGTGTCCACCTCGAAGCCCAGCTCGCCGGGCGTGGCGAGCGGGTTGCGGGTGGTCGACGTGCACGGCCGGACCCGGGTCCCGACGTACAGCTCGGCCCGGGTCACGGTGACCGTCCCGGACCCGCTCGGCACCGTGACGAGCGCGAGAGGGATCTCGTAGACGCCGGTGGTGCCGGTGTCCTGTACGAGCGCCGGCGCCCCGGCCCCGGGGGTGCCCGGGCGGATGGCTGCCTTCACCGTCCAGTCCGCGCGGTCCAGGCGCAGCACCACCCAGTCCACGCGGGTGGTGCGGGATGCGTTGGCATCGACGGGCAGGGTGGTGACGGTGCTGCCTGAGTCCCAGGTGTGTCCGCGGACGGAGGCCTGGGCGCCCGGGCGGATGGCGACCGCCAGGCCGGTTCCGGCTGAGGCGATGGCCGGGTCCGCTGGGGAGCCGTAGACACCGTCGTCGCTGAACCGCGCGGCCATCTGCTCGTACTCCAGATCCGTCACAGCCCGGTTGTTGTGGCCTGGGCTGGGCCAGGAGTCCTGCGCCACTGGTGCTACCTCGTTTCCAGTCGTCCCAGTCGGCGGGCCAGGTCCCGCACGGTGCGGACGGTCGCCGTGGTGGTGGTCTTGTCGGAGGACCCGATGACGGAGGTCACGACCTCGCCGCCGTCGGGGGTCGCCTCCAGGCGGATGGTGCGCACGGTGTCCACCAGCTCCAGGCCGGTGGGGAGGACGACCGTGACGCGGTCGCCGAGCCCGTAGTCACGGCCGGCCCGCAGGTCTTCGGTGTCGACGGTCTCGGTGGAGATGGAGGCCTGCGGCCCGTCGTCGCCCAGAGCGAGCGTCCCGGCCTGCGTCAGCTCCCCGCCGGTGTCGTCGGTGATGCCGCTCTTCTCGACCAGTCGCTCGACCCGGTACCAGTCCGCCGCGGCCCCGCTCGCCACCTCCACGAACACGCGAAGATTCGGGGGCGTCGCCTCCTGGGAGGGATCGTTTCCGCCCTGGACCAACTCGTTGGTGCCGGTCGGCGCGGCCAGCGTGAACGCGAGTTTTCGCAGGTTGCCGAGCCCCTGTGAAAACCGCGCCGTCTTGGTGCGGTCCGCTGGCGCGTACACCCCGAACAGGATCTGGTCGCCGACCTGCCGGGTACGGAACCCCAGCCCATCGGTGGCAGCCGCCGTGCGGCAGGCGTCCAGCAGCGGCTCGAACCGGGTGCTGATGGACCGGGCAGTGCCTACGCCGGCGACCGCGTCGAGAGCCAGGCGCTCGATCCTGCGGGCGGCCAGGGCGCCGGGGCCGCAGTTCTCGTTCACCAGCGTCCGGATGATCGTCTCCGCATTCGTCGAGCTGATCTGCCGGACACGGTTGGTGATCGTCTCCTGGGCGGTGAACGCCTTGGCCGGCTCGGGGTAGGTGAGGTAGCCGGCCACCCTCGCCAGGTCGTCGCTCCAGGACACGGTGACCGTGCCGGGGCCTGCGTCCTGCGCGAGGTCCCAGGTGTAGTCCTGCGGTTGCTCCATCGGACCCGCGCACCAGATCTCCTTGTCCCGGATGAGGACCAGGCGGTGGCCGGGCTGCAGCAGCTCCATGGCGTCCGGGTAGGCCGGGAGCGTCACCGACCCGGACGCCGGCGCGTTGAAGTTCCGCTCGCAGGACAGCTGGGTCCATCCGGCGAGCGGGTCGCCGAGAACGTTGAGGTTGCGGTCGGTGACCAGCAGTTGGATGCTCATGCCGTCTCGTACCTCGGGTAGAAAGTGAGGTCGACGGCGCTGCCCGCTGAAGCGCCGGTGAGCTGGAAGACGACCGGAGTGTCGCCGGGCGGCAGCGACCACAGCACGGCGCTGGGCCAGTTCAGCCCGGCCACCAGGTTCTCGCCCGCGCCCGAGCGCACGCGGGGTGGGTCCGTGGACACGGTCACCGTCTCGCCGGCGAGCAGCGGCCCGTGTGCGGTCGCCGTCATGTCCAGCGTGAAGCTGTCGGCGGTGTCGTCCCTGGTGAACACGATCTTGGTAGCCGGGCCCGTGATCGTCCACACCGGCCACACGTCGACGTCGCCGGGATTGGTCACGGTGGTGGCGCCCAGGACCTGGCTGGAGGAGACCGTCGGGAACGGGACCAGGTAGTCCTGGGGGGCGCCGGTCTCGCGGTGCACGACGACCGCCGTGGCGTCCTCCCAGTACGGGTCCTCGGCGAGCAGCGTCACTACGGCGCTGTCCCAGGTGATCCCGGTCGCTGTCTGCCCGCGCCCGTCCCAGCCGTCCTGGTAGTAGACCTGGATGCGCCGGATGGAGCCGTCCGGCCGGGCCACCTCCAAGATCCCCGGCGTGCGTGAGCCGTCGGGATTCTGGCGCAGGGTCCTCGTGAAAGCGGTCCCCAGCCCCCGCCAGTTCTTCGTGAACGCCATGTGATCGGCGCCTTTGACGAGCACCGGCCACACGATCGTGCGGGCCTGCGGCTGGACGTGCCGCAGCCGGGTGCCGCCGCGCGGGTGCGGATCCGAGGTCAGCGCGTACGGCGCCGCACCCAGACCCGACACCCCCTCGGCCAGCGCGTACCAGTCCGCCTCGAGGTCGGTCATCGGCCACCGGCGCCCCGCCGGGTCGACGTACGTGATCGACGCGTAGCCGACCTCGGGCACGTCGATGGGCGGGGGCGTGCCCGAGCCCGGGTCCGGTGGCGTGACGACCGGTGCGGTGATCAGGGGCATTTACCGTGGCCTCCCTACGCGCTGCCGCGCCTCCTCCTGCCGCTGCAGCAGCCGCAGGTCCTCCACGCCGATCACGCTCGCCCGGGGGTAGACGTTGTACGTCACCGCCGGCCGGTCGACTCCCGCCACCGGCGCGGCCACCGGCGGTGCCGCTGGAAGGCCGGCCCTGATCGCACTGCGGCCGACGGGCAGTCGGCCCTCGTTCAGGGCATCCATGAACCGGACGCCGTACTTGGCGACCGCCGCGGCCTTGACCATGTACTCGCCGGTCGATCCCCAGACCGGGATGCTGTCGGAGGTGCTGGTGCCCGGCCCCCACAGCAGGCCGCCCTGCGCCAGCGCGACCCCGCGCTCCTTCATCTCCTTCACGAACGTGCCGGAGCCGGGGATCGCCTTGATCTGCTTGGCGTAGAGCGGCGCGAGGTGGGCGAGCATCGGCCAGCTCACCCCGGCCGCCACGACGTCCGCGACGCCAGCGCCCTTCTTCCCGGCCAGCACGCTCAGCAGCTGCGTGGCCGCCGTCAACTCGTCCGCCGTCAGGAGCTTCTGGCCGGCCTTCACCGCGGCGTTCGCCTTGGCCGCCGCCGCCGACGACTTGACCGCCGCGGCGGCCAGCGCCATGGCGTTCGCGTCGCCCTGCCCCGCCAGCTGCATGGCCAGGTCGCCGAACCCCATCGAAGCCAGCTTGAGCAGGTTGGCCTGAAACTCCTTGCTCCCGGACGTCGTGGCGTTCAGCTGCCGGGTGTAGTCCGCCAGCGTGGCGGCCGCCGTCGGCGCCAGCTTCCGGAGGTTCCCAATGATCTCGTTGAACTGGCGGTTGGACGCCTTCGCCAGCGCGGCGACCATCGCCGCGCCCTCGGCGCCCAGGCCACGGAGCTGCTCGATCACGTCGGCCCCGCCCCGCGCCGCGATCTTGCTGAGGGCGGCCTCGTACGCCGCGTTCGACCGGACGGTGGACGCGAGCGTCTTACCCCAGTCCGACAGTGAGAACGTCTGCCGGTACCGTGCCTCAGCCGCCTTCGCCGCGTCCGTGGCGGTGGCAACACCGCGGCGGGCCTTGGCCACCGAGTTCTCCGCCGCCACCAGTTGTGCGTGCGTGTGGTGCTTGTTCTTGCGGACCTGCTCCAGGCGGGCCTCGGCGGTGCGGAGCGTGTCCACCGCGTTGGCCTGCGCCCGTAGCTTCTTCGTGTACTCCTCCCGGCTGATCGGCTGGTGCGCCGACGAGTACGCGGACTGCACATCCGACGCGGACCGCAGCACCCCGGGCGCCGCCGTAGGCGTGTACGAGAACCCGGCGACCCCGCCGCCCGCGAACCGCTCGGCGTTCAGCGCATCGAACATCGCCACGCCGTACCGGTCGACGGCCGCCGCCTTGATGACGTACTCGCCGTTCGACAGCCAGGCCGGGATGCTGTCCGAGGTGGCCGTGCCGGGCCCGGACACCGGACCGCCGATCGGGAAGAACGACACGTCGCCGCCGTCGGCGTAGCGGTGGACCCGGCCACCGCGGGCGTACTTCGACTGCCCGCCCTCGCCCTTGGTGGGCCTGCCGATGGTGTTGTGCTCGGCGCGCTCCCGCCGGATCGTGGTGATGGTGATCGTCTTGCTGTGGATGCTGGCCAGCTCGGCGCGCGCGTCCGCCAGCTTCTTCTCCAGGTCGGCGATGTCGCCCCGGATCTTCGCCGTCTTCGACGACGGTGCGTGCTTCAGCTTCTCCTTCGCGTCCGCCAGCTTGGCCTCGAGGTCGGCGATGTCGCCCTTGAGGAAAGCCGTCTTGTCCGGGGCGGCGAGGATCTGGTCGGCCAGGGCCTTGGCCTGGTTGCGGTTGAGGCCCATCTGCTGGGCGTTCGCGATGAGCTGCTGGCGGCCGCGCTCGTAGATCCCGGAGACCGCAGCCCACGAAGCACCGGACTCCCGGGCGGAGGACGTCGCCTCGTCCGTCTTCGCCGCAAGGTCGCTGAGCGCCTGCGCCGCGGCGCGCTGCTTCTCCGTGCCCACGGACAGCTGCCCGTTGTTGTACGTGAGCACGCCGGCGTTCTTCTGCGCGGCTTTGCTGGCCGCGTCGATCGCCGCTTCGAACCCGATCATCCCGCCCAGCGCGCTGCGGTTGACGTCGTTCAGCGCGATGATGCTCTGCCGCAGACCGTCGGTGCTCTTCGTCTGGGCGTCCAGCTTGGCCTGGACTTGCTGCGCCTGGGCGCCGAAGAGCCCCATGCTCTGCGCCGCCAGGTCCTGCTCGAGGCGCTGCCCGGCGAGGGCGTCTGTGTAGTTGTCGAGTTCGCCCGCGAGTTCCTTCGCGGCGCCGGGCTGTGCGGCGTAGATGTTCTTCAGGGCCTGGGCGGCGAGGTCCGCCTTGCCGCTCTGGACCAGGTTCGTGAGGCCCTTGTCGAGGGCGTCGATGTCCTCCTTTGCGGCCTTGAAGGTGTTCGACTTCCCCATGCCCAGCGTGAAGATGCTGTTCATGACGTCGTTGAACTTGTCCATCCCGGACGCCTTGCCGGCCACCCGGTCTGCTGCGGAGGCGAGTCCGTCGAGGTCCGTGCCGAAGACGCGGACCAGCTCGCCGGACGCCTTCCCGGAGTGGCCGAGGCCGCCCAGCGCCGTGGTCATCTTGTCGACGTCCGGTGCCGCCGCCCGGTTCTTGCTGGACAGGGCGTCGAGCGTGATCAGCAGCAGGCCGATGCCGGTCCCCGCCGCCGCGACTTTCGCACCCCGGGACAGGCCACCGATCGCCGCGGTCGCCCGGCCGAGGACACCGGTGGCGCCAGCGGCGGCCGTGCGCATGGCCATGAGCTGTGTGCCGATGGCGAGCAGCGCGGCCTTGGCGGCGCCTCCGCCGGCGGCGGCCAGGCGCACGGCCTTGATGGCGATGGCCAGCTGCAGCAGGTCCGCGATCGCCTCGGGCGGCACGGCTGAGACGACGCCGCTCAGCGCGTTGACGACGTCGAGCATGCCGACCCCGACGTCGGAGCCCGCCCGCAGGACGTTGATCAGCGCGTCGCCGACGTTCTCCAGGGTGTCCCACACCGCGGGCCCGTTGGCCCGCGCGTAGTCCATGAACTCGGAGACCCCGTGCCCGACTTCACCGGCGTCTGCCTTGGCCATGAAGATCGTCAGGGAGTCGACGGCGTGGGACATGGTTCGGTCGGCGAACGTGGTGAAGCGCGTGTTCAGCTTGTCGAACCCAGGGCTCTCGATGGCGCCACCGACCAGGGTGAGCAGCCGGTCGAACTGGGTGGAGGCGCCCTTGGCCAGGCCGGTCGTCTCGGGGAGCAGGGCGTTGGTGATAGCGATGCCCTTGTTGAAGGGCTTCATCACGTCGCCACTCAGGGAGTCCGACCAGTCCTGAAAGTTGTCCTTGAGCAGGCCGACCGCCACGGCGGCGCGCTGCGTCTCGGGCGGCAGCTTGGCCAGCGACTGCTGGTAGGCGACCTGCGCCTTCACAGCCTCCTGAGAGTTGCGGCCCGAGGTGCGGACCGCGTCGTCGTACTTCTGCTGCGCCTCGACAGCGTCGGTGATCCCGGCGATCTGCCCCTTCAGCGCGAGCCCGTACGCGGCGGCCGCGACTGCCGTCGCGCCGAGTTGTCCGCTCAGGTGCAGCGCGGCGCCGGCCAGTGCCGCGGTGGCGGGGATCGCCGCGGGGGCGAGGCTGATGAGGTTCGCCTTCAGCGCCTCGCCGAGCTTGCCGGCCTCGTCGCCCAGGTTGCGCACGGAGTCCCGGGTGGCGTGCGTCGAGTCGCCCAGGCGGCGGGCCGCATCGTCCGCGGCGAGGAAGCGGCCGCGTAGGTCGCGCAGCTGGCCGTCGCTGTCGGCGTTGATCCCGGCCAACCGCAGCCGCAGCCGGTCGGCGCTGTCCGCCGTGCCGTTCAGGACGCGGGACAGCTCGTCGCGGCCGGTGAGAGTGAAGGTGAGGCGCTCAGCCACCGGTCACCTCCTCACCTGCTGATGTGGTGCTGGAGCCAGGCGACCGCCGACTCCAGCTCGTCCGCCGACAGGCGGCTGATCTCCCAGGGCCGGATGTGCAGGTAGTGGGCGAGCAGCCACCGGTACTCGGTGATCAGCCCGCGGAGTCCTCCGGGCCCTGCACCAGGTGGCCTTTTCCCAGCGCGGTCAGCGCCGCGTCCACGTCCGCACGGTCGTCGGCGAGCTTGCGCAGGTGCGGCAGCATGGCGTCGATCGCGGAGTCCTCGCTCGCGGCCAGGGCCTCGGCCATCAGGTTGTTGAGGACCTCGTCGATCTCGGGCCGCTCGATGCGGGCGGTCAGCCGGCGCCGCCAGCCGGGGATGTCGAAGGTGTCGAACTTGAGGTCGGGTTGCGTGCGGCGGCGTACGGCCCACAGGACGGCCCGCATCGCGGTGGGGTCCTGCCCGCGCAGCCGGTCCTCGATCATCCGCCACGGGGTGTCGCCCATGGCCTCCTCGATGGCGGCGGCCTCGATCGCGGACAGGTCGTCGGTCGAGACCCGCTCGGTGCTGCCGTCGTCCTGCCGGTACGAAATGATCATTGGTCTTCCTCTTCACTGAAGGTCCCGGCGGACATCGCCGAGAATCCGTTCGACTTCGGCGCGCATGCGCGGGGTACCGGCCTGCACGGTGCGCGACCACCAGCCGGTAGGCCGCGCCCACTGGGTGGCCCACCGGCGGCGGTTGCCGAACACCGGGTGCCTGACGCGGCCGTTCTCGATGACCCAGGGCATGTTCCGCAGGTCCTCGGGCAGCCGCCCGCGGTCCACCCAGACACGGGCGCCGGGACTGGCGCCCTGGCGGACGCTGATCCGGACCGCGCCCGCCAGGGTGGCCCGCAGCGGCCTGGCCGTCGGCGACGGCCCGCCCCGCACCGTGCGCCCCGGGCCCGGCAGTTGCACGGTGCGGATGGCGCGCTGCAGGTCGCGCTGGAGGGGCTCGGCCGCGCGCCGGATCCGGCGCGCGGTGTTCTGCCGCAGCCGCGGCCCGCCGGCGGTACGCAGGCGGCGGGACAGCTCGATCAGCTGGCCGGTGCCGAGAATCTGAACCGAGCTGGGCACGGCTCAGCCGCCCGCGGCAGCCGGGATGGCGACGTTCTCGGCGGGCTCGGACGTGATGGCGAACTGGGCCATGATCTGCGCAGCAGCGTCCAGCTCCCGGACCTTGGCCTGGGAGGTGACCTGCACCGGGTAGACGTCCATCGTCTGCGTGGGGACGTCGCCCTCGTCCATCCACACGATGAACCCGCGCGCCTCGCGGATCAGCAGCTTGCGGACGTCGTCACCGTCCTTGCTCGCCCAGAACGTCAGGGAACTCTCAGCGGCGGTGATCTCGCCGGGCACGTTCGGCGTGAACCGTGACCCGAGGGCCGCGGTGGCGACGGTGGCGGAGGTGGTCTGCCACCCGGCCATCGCACCGGTCTCACCCTCCAGCGCGGTGCCGGCGTCCAGCTCCGTCCTGGTCGGGCTGTTCTTGTTCGCGATCACCGGTACCCACAGGACGCGGGTGGTGCCGCGCCGGTAGTACCGCACCGACTCCTGGATCGACGCTGCAGGCATCAGCTGACTCCTTCTTCGCGTTCGCGCCGGCGGCTCTTTGCCGCGGCTCTCGTCTCGTCCGCGGCGGCGGCCTGGTCGTCGCCGACGACCCTCCAGCCGGACCGCTTGTACACCGGCACCGAGACCTCATGGACCTCGATACGCTCGTCGATTCCCTCGTGCTCCATCTCGACCACGGGGGCTCCTCTCTACGTGAAGGCGCGGCCCGCCACCGTCAGCAGCAGCACCGCCTGGACGCCCTGCTCGGTCTGGTCCTGCGTCAGCTGGCTCGCCTCGACGGCGGCCTCCAGCGACCGCAGACCGATGGACGGGTCGACGCGCAGCCAGGCCTCCACCCGGGCGCCGATCTCGTAGGCCCGCATCCGGGCGGCCCGGACGTCGGTGTCGCCCCGGGACGCGATCGCCGCCACGGTGACCTGGAACTGCTCCTCGCGGCCGCCGCCAAGGTCGGACCAGCCGCCGACGGTCTGGGCGGCCTGCATGTCACCGGCCGGGTCGCCGTCGAAGCCGACGATCAGCCAGTCCGGCGCGGACGTGTCGGTGACCTCCGGCCCGTCCGACACCTCCACCTCGGCCAGGCCCGCGTCGGCCCTGCCCAGCGCCACCAGGGCCTCGATCACCTCGGGGACACGGGATCCCATTACGCCACTCCAGGGGGAAGTCGGTCGGGCTCCAGCAGCTGCAAGGCCCTGTTGGGCACCGCGTAGCCGAGGCCCGGGATCGGTTCGGTCACTGAGTAGTCCTCGCCGCCTCCGGCCAGCCCGCCGCGGCGGCCGGCGCGCTGCGTGCGCCACAGGTGCTCGAGGATGATCCGGGCAGCGCCGGTGATGTTCGGCCGGACGATGGTCCGCCCGGCCCGGTAGGTGAAGCGGAGCCGTCCGGACAGGCGGCCACCGTCCAGCCGGTACACCTCGCCGCTGGCGCCGTCCACGCCCAGCTCGGCGACGTCGTACGGGACAGCGCCCGTCAGGAGGGAGGCGACGGCCGTCACCTCCAGGACCGGGGTGTGCAGCAGCACCACCGCCGCGGCACGGCGGACCTGGTGCTCCTCGGTGATCGTCCGGGCGACGACGGGCCCGACGTAGTACTCCACGACCCGCGTGGTCGCGGTGTTCCAGAAGCGGATCTCCTCGTCGTCCCGCGAGTCCCGCTGGTTCAGGTGCGCCCGGGCGTCGGCCAGCGACAGGATCGCCGGCGGCGTCTCCTCCTGGACGTCGAACACGTCGGTGTACGCGGCGGCGGGCTGCGTCCACAGCCAGCGCACCGAGTGCCGGCCGGGCAGCGTGGTCACGTAGTCGGCCTGGTACGTCCCGCTCGTGCCGGTCTCGGTGGCGGCCGGGGTCACGGTCGTGCCGTCCGGCAGCGTGACCGTCACGACGGCGGTCGCCGCGGTGGCCAGGGCGCCGCCCGGGTCCCGGCACTCTCCGGTCAGGCGCACGGTGGCGCCAAGGTCGTACGGCACCGCGCCCCCTCTACTTGGTGGAGCGGCTTCCGCGCCCTCGCCGCGGCTTCCCGTCGTCCCCGGCCGGGGACGGGGTGGACAGGCTTCGCTGCTCGCCGGGATCGGCGGTGGCCTGCTCCACCTGCGGGCGCCGCGCGGCGAGATGGGCGTCGACCGACTCGAAGCTGGCCTCGCGGCCCTGGACGATCGGGTCGTCGTCGTCCAGCAGCTGGCCCGCGCGTACGACGCGGGGGACGCCGTCGGCGTAGGCCGAGAACGACTTCGTGCACCGCAGTGCCATGGGGTGTCTCCTCTCCGGGCATGCTGCGGGCCCCGCCCCAGTCGTGGGGTGGGGCCCGCAGTGGTCCCGCTCGATCAGGCCGCGGTCGCGACGTTGAGCATCCGGAAGCCACCGTCGTTCACCGAGTCGGCGCCGACCCGGTACCAGGCATACCAGCCGCGCTGGCCGGTCGGCCTGCGGTTCGCACCCACCAGGTGGGGGATGAACTCGACGGTCATGCCGACCCGGTCGGCGATGACGTAGTTCTGGAAGTCGCCGAGGATCAGGATCCGGTTGTCGCCGGCGGCCGCCGGGTTGAAGCCGGGGTCCATGTCCTCCGCCTCGAGCGCCGGGCGGCCGACCAGCTGCGGCGGCACGTCGGCACCGATCCGCTCCCACAGGTCCGCGCCGCCCTGCGTGTCGAACTGCCGGACGAGGTTGTAGATGTTCCGGTTGGCCAGCCAGGAGGCGTTCGCCCGGTAGCGCGCGGGCAGCGAGCCGTCCATGGCGTAGATGTCCGCCGCCGCGAACGTCTCGGCGGTGGCGGGGGCCATCTCGCTGGCCGTGCCCGCCAGAGCGGTCACGATGCCGGTCGGCTGCTTGACGCCGGTGCCGTTGATGAACCCGGAGGCCTCGTGGATGTCCTTGCCTTCGGCCAGGAGCCGGCCGACCTCCATGGTGACGTTCTCGGCGTCGTCCATCGCCTCGATCGAGATCGGCACGAACCCGTCCGCCTTGTAGACCGGCACCTCGGGCTGCGCGAAGGCGGGCGCGTTGTCCCCGGCCTCGCTGCCCTCGTCCGCCCACCGCCACTGGACGGCCCCGGCGGACACGCCGTGCCACACGTCGCCGGTGGCGACGACCTGCCGGGCGACCTGCCGGATCTGGTTCTTCGAGCCGTTCGACGTGATGATCACGGTGGGGTCGAGCTGGAACGGCACCAGGTAGCCGCCCGCGTTGTCCGTCAGGGACATGGCCCGCTCCAGGGCCTTCTGCTCCTCGGGCGTCATCATGTGCCCGCGGCCACCGGCCAGCTTGGACCAGGCCCGCAGGTACTCCGGCGACGACGTCGCCAGGCACATCCGGGCGATGGTGCCCTTCTTGTCGTCGAACCGCTCGATGATGTCCGTCGCCGCCACCCTGATGGGGTCGTTCGCCGCACGCATCTTCTCGATCGCCGCGAGCGCGCGGGACCGCAGCTCGACACCGACCTGCTCCGGCGAGCGGTCGAACGTACGGACCTCCGACAGGTCCCACGGGTTGCGGAACCGGCGGTCCTCCACGCTGTCGGGGTTGAGGATCGGGTCGGCGTCGTAGCCACCGCCGACGGACGTCCCCGGCGCGATGGCAGTCGCGGCGGGCCGGCGGTCGGCGGACGTCGCCGCCGACCGGATCCGCTCCAGCGCCGCGGTGCGCTCCAGCTGACGGCGGTGCGCGTCGACTTCAGCGAACTCGCGGGTCAGCTCGTCGAAGGACTGCTCGTCCTCGCCGGTGAGCGTCTCCTTTGCCTGCAGGCGCTCCAGCTCCTGCTCGATGTCCTTCAGGCGGATGAGCGCCTGGGGGTGGGACAGCTGTACGGGCATCTCAGTGTTCCTTCTGCTCGATGGACGCCAGCACTCCGCGCATCAGGCCTCTGACCTCGTCGATCTGGGCTCTGCGGCGGGTGGTGTCCGGGTCGGGCGACGGGTGCCCGTCGGCGGGCGGCGCGTCGGTGTGCGGGGTCGGCGGGTGGCCGTCGGTGGCCGGCGCGCCGGTCGTGCGTGCGGGGGCCGGGTGCTCGTCGGGGAGCGGCGCGGCCTCGCGGGTCTGGGTCTGCTGGTAGAGCAGCGCTGCGGCGACCTCGCGGCGCAGCTGCGGGTCGTCGGGCACCTGGGGTGCCGCGGTCGCAGCGTCGCGTGCCAGGGAGGCGCGGATCTGTTGGGTCAGCTGGTCGTTCGAGGTGAGGCCGGCGGCCATGTCCCGGGCCCGGACGGACACGCTGGTGCCGCCGTAGGCCGGGAAGACGACCGGGCCCAGCTCTCGGCACTTCAGCTCGATCAGCTCGCGCTGCAGCGGTCCGCGGTCTCCGGGCATCCACAGCAGGTCATAGACCTCTTCGGGTTTGACCAGCTTCCCGTTGACGTCGCGCCACTCCTCGCGGACGACCTCGAAGCGGAAGCTCATGCCGTTGACGGTCTGCTCGGCGATCGCGTCCCGGATCGGCTGCATCAGCCAGTTGTCGGTGATGCGGGCCTCCACGTAGAGGCCCTGGTCGTCCTCCCGGAGGTCGGCGATCGCGCCGATCGGGATGGAGCCGATCAGCGGGTGCCGACCGTGGTCGAACTGCATCACGGGCGTCTGCTCGCGGATGGTCTTCTTGAAGGCGCCCTTGCGGATCGTCTCGAAGAACTGGCCTTCCCAGGAGTTGATCTCGGTGGCCTCGCCGAACACGGCGGCGTAGCCGGACAGCGTCCGACCGTCGCTTTCGCCGGCGCCATCGTCGCGGACGAGCTGGAACGGCGCGGACCTCTCCAGGTCCCGCACCGCAGCGGACAGGGGCATCAGGAACCCTCCTGGGTCGGAGCGGGAAGCGCGGCAGGCCCGGCGGTGCCGGGTGCCTGGAGTTGTACGGAGAACAGGCCGGTGTGGACGAGTAGGGACCAGTCGGAGGACGTCACCGCGGCCGTCACGGACGCCGGGGTGTATCCGGCGTCGACCAGCGTGCGGATAGTGCGGGACTGCACGCCCTGGATGTCGGCGGCGTCCCGGGCGTCCTCCCGCAGGAACGGCACGTGCCGGGCGTCGTACCAGAGCCGGGCAGCTCCAGAGGTGCTGCTGCCGGGCGGCTGGACCAGGTGGCCGAACGAGCCGGCGGCCTCCTGCCACAGCGGATGGATCGTGCCGTCCGCGAACCTGCGCCGGGCCTGCCCGTAGTTGCTGTACGTGGCGGCCTTCAGGCCCTCGGACAGACCGACGATGACGGGCGGCACCCCGGCCGCAGCGGCGATCCGCGTCTCGCCGGCGCCCTGCACCGAGCTGAAGTCCATCTGCTGGAAATTGGCCCCAGTCACCGTGACGTCCGCGCCACCGCCCAGGTACAGCGTCCGGTAAGCGTTGTCGACGCCCCGATGGCTGGCCTCCATCTTGGCCTTGAACTTGGCGAAGGCCTCGGGGCTGACCTCGCGCGCCAGGCGGACGACCATGTTCGGCGTGGCCGCGTTCTCGAAGAACCGCCGCTTGTGCCTCGCCATCAGGTTGTCGTTCTGCGTCTCCCTGATCACCGGGGTCAGCCAGGACATGCCCCGGTACGTGGCCAGCGGGTCCGGTACCGGCGCGAAGTGCACGACCTCGTCGTCCAGCAGCGGCACCGGGTCCTCGCCGGGCTCCTGGTAGACGTAGCCCAACTTCCGCCAGCCGAGGTGCCCACCGCGGAAGCGGCGCCGCTCCAGGACGATGAACACCCAGTCCGGCCGCAGCCGCACCAGCTCGTCCCCGTCCCGGGTCCAGTAGCTGTTGCCCGCCAGGTCGGCGTCCTGGATCACCCGGGAGAGCAGGCCCTGCGTCGTGCCGCCCGGCCACGGCTGCTCCAGGATGCGCAGGTCCTGCGAGCCGAACAGCTCGCTGGGCGTGCCGTTGTTCATGCGCTGCCAGATGAACCGTGGCGCGCTGAACACGAACTGGCGCGACGTCATGCAGGCCCAGATCACGGGGTTCGTGGCGAAGAGCGTGGCGTACCCGGGGAGGTCCCCGGGGGCCTTTTCGGCGGCCTGGCCGTGCTGGGTCTGGGCGATGCCCAGCGCGGACCATCCGCTGTAGCCGAGGGCCTCCTGCAGCGCGAGCGCGTAGTCGTCGATGGTGCTGATGTCACGCGTCTCCGAGCGGCGCCGGCGGGCCTGCCAGAGGGTCGTCACGTCGTACCCCCGTCCCCGGTGCCGTCGTCCACCAGCAGCAGGCAGTACGCGACCAGCAGGACGCCGGCGACGGCCAGGCCCACCGCGAGCCCGAGGCCGAGTCCGGCGCCCGCCGCCACCATCCCGCCGCCCGTCATGACGCCCGCGCGGGCACGAGCGACAGGCGTCAACCGAATTCGGCCCACGGTTCCACTTCCTCCTCTGGCTCCTCGATCTCCACGAACAGGCCCCAGCGGGCGAGCGTCGCGGCGACGAGAGGGCTGATGTCGACTCCGACGCCACGGCGGGCCCAGGCCCAGGCGTCACCGAGTTCGCGTTTGCGGGCACCGGCCAGGGCCGTGGCGAGGGGGGCCTGGCCCAGGTGCACGATCCGGCTGGCGACCACGGCGTCGAAGAACTGGCCCGTGGCCTGTGCGACGTCGCGCGCCTTGGTCTGCACGACCGGGACGACAGGCCCCTTCGGCTCGTCGTCCTGGTCCTCGTCCTCGTCGGCGTCCGGCGTCAGCGCGTCCTGCAGGTCGCCGATCAGAGATCCGGCCGCGCCGCTCGGGTCCACCACCCAGCACCGCGGGTGCCACTTCTCCGTCAGCGCCTTCGCCCGCTCGGCCACCCAGTCCGTGCCCGGCCGGTTGTCGATGACCTCTACGTGGACCGCCGCGCCGTTCCGGCCAGCCACGCAGATGGTGGCGTGGCTGCGCTCCGGGGTGACGTCCAGGGCGAACGCGACGGGGTCCTCGGCCTGGCTGTCGGCGTCCTCCAGGGCCTCCCAGGCGTCCCGGCCGATGACGGCCCAGGCGTCGCTCTCGTCGGACGGGTAGTCGCCGACACCGAGCCGCTCACGAGCGAAGATCTCCGGCCCCATCGTGCGCCGCTCCCGTTCGGTGTGCTCCAGCGTCAGCCGGTAGCCCAACGCCGGATTGGCGCGCGCCACCGACTCCGGCGCGTCCGGGTCGTCGTGCTCGGTGCAGTCCTTGGGGCACTCCCGGACGTGCGGGTTGATCGACCACTCCAGGTAGGCCAGCGACGGGTCAGGCACGCCAGCCTCGATCGCCGCGAGCGCGCGGGTTCGGAGACGGGCCAGCTGGACCGACAGCGGCCCGATCCCGGCCGAGCCGAGGTACCAGACCTGCGGGTCCTCCACGGCCGCCAGCGTCGGCATCAGGGCGCCCATGGAGTCGTCCCCGAGGATCATGTCCTCGTCGAGGATGAGGCACTTCCCGGTGAAGCCACGGCCGGACCCGCCTGAGCGGGCGAGGAAGCGGAGCCGCTGCCCAGTCAGCAGCTCGATCGCTTCCTCGCCCGTCGTACGACGCATCCGCGACACCCTCTTGCGCAGGTGGTCGTAGTTCGTGATCAGCGACTCGATCCGACGGAACGCTTCGAGGGCGGTCTTGAACTCGTGCGCCGAGTGGATGATCAGCGGCTCGCCCAGCAGGAAGAGCCCGGCCAACTCTCTGGCTTCGATGATCCCGCCCTTGCCGTTCTGCCGGGCCACGTTGATCGCGACCTCGAACGCGGACCAGGAGCCGTCCGCCTTCTCCCCGAGACCGACGTGCAGGCAGTGCTGCTGCCACGGGTCCAGCTCGAGGCCGGCGGACGCCGCGAGTTCCACGGCCTCCGCGCCCGAGCTGGAGACGAACGGCGGAACAGTCTCGATCCGCGGGCGCTGCGAGCCGTACAGCCGACCGCCGTCAGGCACCGCGGCGCCGCTTCCGCTTCGCGGCGAGCTGGTCCAGGGGGTCCGCCGCCGCGACCGCCGGCGGCGCCACCTTCCGCAGCTCCAGCAGAGTCGCCCTCAACTCCCGCCCGACCACCGCGGCCGACGTCGGAGCGTCGCAGGCAGCGACCTGCTTCGCCAGCTGCAGCGCCACGGCGACCAGGCCGGGCGCAATGTCACTGACGCCCAGCCTCTCGATCTCGGCAAGCACCTCGGCCTCGACGTCCACCGCCCCCACCCCCAATCACCCAGAGTCACGGTTGCGGAGAGTGACGCTCGCTAAATGGGTCGACCTGAGTTCGCGGTGATTAGCGAGTGGATCTTGAAGGGCGCCCACGCGCAAAAATGGGCGACAAGGGCTTTTGGGTCGCCCGCCCGCCGGCGTTCACGATGACCCACGGCCCCCCTCCCCTCCCGTCCTCCGCCCCGAGCCCGGGCTCTCTCACGGACGGCAGAGCAGGGTGATCACCAGGAGCGGGAGGCCTGCCGACCAGTGGGCCGACCGGGCTGACGCCGGGCGTGCTGCCGGTACCACCGCGTGGCCACGGCGGTCATGGCCGGGTCCCGCATGTCCTGAACGCGCTGCATGACGATCGCCTCGCCGGGATCGACGGTGACGATCTCGGCGCTCAGCCGCCGATAGCGGGCGAGCGCCTTGGGGCTCGGCATGGTGTGGATGAGGTAGACGTCCACGGTGTCCCGGTGCCGGACAGCCTCGTCGATGGCCGCGAAGCGGGCTCGGTGCGCGACCTTCAGCAGGACCTGGTCGTGGTGCCACTGCGGCGCTCCGGGACCGGCGAGGGCGAGCGCGATGCGGTCGAGGTCGATGACGATGTCCGTCGCCCGGGCGCGGGCGGTGATCCAGCTGCTCTTGCCTGCGGCCGGTGGGCCGGTGACGACGTACAGCACGCGGCGTCACCTCCTGCGTTGGCACCATGCGTTGCCGCAGTCGATCAGGTCTGGGTCAGCGAGCTGGTCGACGATGCTGTCGGGCGGGTCGCTGGGCTCCATGCCGAGCTGGCGTTCCAGTTGTGTGGTGATGGCGTACGAGGGGCGATCGTGCGTCTCGCAGCGTCGGGCGATGCGGCGCAGCAGGTTCATCAGTCACCACCTTCTGGATCGCCGGTCGAGGGTGGCACCGGTGGTGCGGTTGCCCCGGGCGCTGTTGCAGCGACGGTGCGCGGACCGGGCGTTGGCGGGGTCGAGGAGCGACCCGCCGCGGCTGATGGGCTCCGCGTGGTCGAGGGTCCAGGACCAGGGGTCGCGTGGGTCGAGGGTGCGGTCGATGTCGTGGCCGCAGATCCAGCAGGGGTCACCGAGGGCGCGTACGGCTGCACAGAGGCGGCGGTAAGGGCGTCCGTTGCGGGGGTTGCCTGCCACTGGGCGCCACCTCCAGGTCAGGTCCGCTCGCGTTCGTGGAGGATCTGGGCGAGCGCGCGCCAGGAGTCGGCGAGGCCTTCCAGGCGGGCCATGAGAGGCAGGTTCGTCAGTTCGAGTTCGGCGCGCTCCAGGAGGCGGGCGGAGTTCTCCAGGGCCTGGGCTTCGCTGGGGACTGCCATGGTGCCTCCCCTCTGGCTGGGTTGGTCAGGCGGTGCGGCGTGCTGCAGCGGTGTTGAGGCGTGCTCGGCGCTCGGCGGCGGCGACCTGGGCCTGGGTGTAGATACGGCGGCCGTGCTCGTCCTGGCGGGCGTCGGTCAGGTGCCCGCGCCGCTCCCACGAGTAGATCGTCTGGACGTTACGGCCGGTGAGGGCGGCTGCCTCGCGGATGGTGAACCACAGGGTTCCGTCGGCGGCCTCGCGGCCGTGGGCGGGAGCGTGGTCGGTCGGGTGCGGCATGGTCACCCCCTGGGAAACGCGAGAGCCCCCGTGATGGCGGGGGCTCGGGTTGTGCGTGGGCACAAGTGTGCTGCTGGCACCGGATTATGCAGTGCTGATCGTTACCGTGTCCAGCACGGTGATCTCTGCGGCGCTGGGCCGGTCGCTGGGTCAGCCGGGGTAGTCGTCGCCCAGGACCTCGCGGCGCTCCGCGTTGGCGCGCCGGTTGAGGGCGTTCGTCATGCGGAAGGCGGTCACGGTCAGGGCCAGCCAGACGACGCCGATGACCGCCTGGATGATCGTGCCGACGGTGCCGATGTCGGCTACGGCCACCGCGCGGCCGGCGAACAGGGCGATGAGGCCGGCGCAGAACCAGGCGACCCAGATCCTGAACTTCTCGACTCTCACGGCGCGCTGTACGTCGCTGTAGCTGGCCATCCCCACCCCTTGACCCTTGCTCGTTGCTGTCCGCCGCATGATGCGGGGTGTGGGCGTGGCGTGGGGGTGATGTGTCTGAACCGTGATGTGGGAGGCGTTGGTGTTCCTGGCGGCCGCCGTGTCTCACTCGGGGTGGCTGGGGCGCTGGCGGTAGCTGCGGCGGTGGGCGAGCGCCGTGGTGGCGGTGGCGCCGTACCAGCGGTTGACGCCGTCGTCGGTGGAGTCGGGTTCGGGCCAGCGGTTGCGCGTGAGGTCGGCGCGGATCGTCCCGGCGGTGATGCCGACCCCGGCGGCCTCCAGCTCCTGCGCGGTGTAGAGGCGGCGCGCCTCCAGGGCGACGGCCTGGCGGTCGACGTGCTTGCGTACGAAGGCGTCGATGGCGTCCGCGTCGTACTCCTTGTACCGGCCGCGCTTGCCCGTGTTGCCGGGCCAGCCTTCCCGGCCGGGCCAGGTCTTGGTCACGGTGTGGATGCTCACACCGTACTTCTCGGCGATCTCGGAGGCAATGAGTCGGCGTGGTTCTACCATGGTGGTGAATCTCCTTTGCGGAGTTTTCAACTGGTGGGGCCGACGCTCTCTCACCCTCAGCCTGTCTGGGGTACGGCGTCGGCCCCTTCTGCTGTTCGGGGTCTTGTCTCCCGGGAGGAGAGGGGGTCCGCCCCGGGCTGGCTGCCCGGGGCGGGAGGGTGGCCTTACGACTGGCTGTCGTCCGGCTCCTCATCGTTCTCGATCACTTCGGCCCAGGTGACGAGCCGGTTCAGTGCGAACTCGGCTACGTCGAGCCTCCAGGGTGCGGGTCCTGCCAACTGGACCAGGGTGAGCGTCTCGTAGGCCGCGAACCAGTCGAGCAGCATGTGCTCCCAGGCCCGCTTGTGGAACTCCGAGATCGGCTCGTCCTCGACGACCGCCCGCACCCGGTTGAGTGCGAGGAGGGCGTCCTTGGGGTCTCCGTGGTCCTCGGCCACCCGGACGATGTCCGGGATGATGACGGGGACCGGGAGGGCCTCCAGGAGCGACGCGATGAGGGCGAACGCTCCGATGACGGCCTCGCTGAGGGCGAGGAACCGCTCCCTGCTGTCGTGATCTGCCACGACATCTCCTCTCTGGAATTTTCAACTGGTGTCCGGTGCGGGGCTCTCACCCCCCGCCCTGACGTTTCTAATATTACAACACTGGATTCTAGGATTGCAACACCCTGGGCCGAGGAAGACGAACGCCCCCCGGCTGGCTGCCGGGGGGCGTGGTGGATCAGTCAGCCGCGTTGATCGCGAGCCAGGTCGAGAGGCGCCGCAGGGCGTCCTCGGCCTCGGCCAGATTCACGGCGACCCCGTCCGCTCGCGTCTCCTTGAACCGCACCGCGCAGAGCGAGTAGATGTCGATGGCCGCCAGGAGATGCAGGCAGCCGAGAACGAGCTGCGCTTCCTGGGTCTCGCCCATCGGCTGGTCCTTGGCCAGTTCCGCAGTCCGCTCGATCGCCGGGATCGCGCTCAGTGCCGGGATGTGGCGGTCGGCCGGGAGGCCGATCGGTACGGGGAGCATCCCGCAGACGTCGACCAGGAGCGAGTAGACCAGCGAGATCCCGTGGGCCAGGGCCCGCAGTGCCTCTTCTTCGTGGTCAGCCATGGCTGTCCTTCCTCTGTGGAGTTTTCAACTGGTGCCCGGCGGGGCTCTCACCCCCCGCCCTGACGTTTCTAATATTACAACAGTCGTTTCTAAGATTGCAACACTCTGGAGTGAAGGAAGGGGGACGGCGCCAGCCGCCCCCCGACGAGCGTGCTCAGGCCCGCTCGAAGCGGGCCAGCTCGCCGTCATCGCCCACCACGGCGACCAACTGGGCCCCGGCCAGCTCCTCCCGCGCCAGGCCCGTCTCCTCCACCAGGCGCGCCACCGGCACCCGTTCCGGGTCCGTGTGGTCCCGGTGCGGGGTCGTGATCTCCGCCTCGTCACCGACCAGCAGCAGAACCCGCGCAGTCAGTCGCTCACTCATCGTTGCTCTCCTTCGTTGTTCGAGGTGCCCGGGGCGGGCGTGTACCGAATCAGCCCACCCATGGGGTACGGACTCTCGATGACGACCACGCCGCCATCCTGGACGTCGACGGAGCAGTCCGCGACGAGTGCATCGGTCATGTCGAGCCGCAGGAACTTGCCGGTCATGGGCCGCGGGTGCTGCCACGTCTGCCCGCCGTCGTCGCTGGTCTCCTTGCGGTACGGCGCGCTGCTGTCGACGTCGGCGGCGGGGCTGCTGTCGTACACCCTCAGCCACGCCTCGGGGCGCCGCCTCATGGCTGTGTCGCGCGCTGTCGGCGCATCTCGGTGGCGATCTCGTCGGCCGTGGCGCCTGCCTCCTGCGCGCGCTTCATCGCCTCGAGCGGGACGTGCGGGTCGGTGCGGCAGTCCGGGCCGCCGTGCGCGAGGAGTTCGCGGGCGGCCTCTTCGATCGCGGCCTGCTTCTGCGGGTCGTGTGCCATGGTCCTCTCCGTCCGGTGATCGGGGTGGGCGACGGGCTACTTGTCGGGGTTCTCGCTGACGATGTCGGTGAGGTTCTGGTCGAAGGTGCCAGGCCCTTCGAGGAGGGCGTGGACGATGGTCTCGGCGGCCTGCTCGGGCTGCCCGGCGGCGACGGCGTCCTTGGCCTCGGTGAGGCGGTCGTGGAGGAATCCCATGTCGTACTCCTGGAGTTGGTCCGGAGGGCCAGGGCGGAGGCTCCGCCCTGGGGTAGATGGCCCGGTAGATGGCGGTAGATGGGCGGGTAGAAGTGCAGGTCAGGCGGCGGTAGACGGGGCGGTAGACGCCTCCTGGGCGGCGGCCGGGGAAGGGGCCTTCAGGTCGCGGCGGCGGACTCCCCACGTGGGCACTCCGCGCACCTTCACGCCGCGCTCGTGGGGCACCCCGACAGCGGCCAGAGCGGCGCGCAGATCGGACACCGTGCGGCCCTCCCACTGGCCCCTCTCCTGGAGGTGGGCGAGGACGGTGCGCAGGTGCACTGCGGGGGCGTCCCCCATGACCTCCAGCAGGAGGGTGTGGATGGCCTCCCGGTCGGGGGCCGGGGGCGCCTCCTCGGCGGCCTCGGCCGGGGCCTCCCCGGCGGCCTGCGCGGGGGGCCGGCCGGACCGCCAGGCGGCGACCAGCCACCCGGCAGTGACCAGCCACATCAGGGCGGGCAGCGCGCGCACGATCCGGGCGAGGAGGTACAGGCCGCAGGCGAGCACGGCCAGGCGGAGGAGGACGCCGAGGACGGCGCGCCAGCCGGTCAGGTCGTGGCGGCGGCCGCGCGCGCACCATGCAGCGGCGCGCGCGGCCAGACGGCGGGCGACGGTGCGGGAACCGGTGGCGAGCCGGGCGGCGGGACGGGCGAGGCGGCTCACAGGACACCCGATCCCTGCACGGCATCGACGACGGCGGCCCCGGCCGCGTTCAGCACGGCGGGCAGCCAGGACAGCGCTCCTGCGACACCGGCGGTGAGCGTCAGCGCGGACCCGACGAAGAAGCCGCCGGCGATCCGACGCTTGTCCTTCTTCCCGGCCTCCTTGTAGGCGAGGCCCACGAGGAAGGCGGCCACGATGACGACACCGGCGCCTGTAGCGCCGAGCCCGACCAGCTGGCCGGTGGTGAGTCCGCTGGCCGAGGATGTGCCCGCGGCTGCGGCGCTGGTCCGCTGGCCTGCACCGTTGGCGAGAGTGCCGGTGTGGTGGTGCGCCCAGCCGAGGATGCCGCCGGGGCAGGATGCAGCGCACACTGCGGCGAGGAGGCCCTTGCCGAATGCGGCCAGCATCTTCATCTCTCGACCGTTCTTCCACCAGGGGCGGAGGTTGGCGACGAGGATGAGGACGGCGGCGAGGAGGCCGCTGACGGTGAGGGTGCTGGTGGCGGTCATCGTGGAACTCCGGTGAGGGCCTGGACCGGGTCCCACCACGAGAACGCGGCGAGGGACCCGACGAACGTGACGGTCAGGAAGAACAGGCGGGCGGGGCTGCCGCCACGGCGGGCGACAGTGGCGGCGGAGAGCGCCAGGGGGACGAGGCCGAAGCCGTACCCCCAGCCCACGCCGAAGTCGTGGCGGGCGAGGCCGACGGTGTAGTGCCAGGTCGTCGCGGCCGAGTAGCTGGTCCCGGGGATCGGAACGAGAGCGCCGGCCAGGGCGATGACGGCGTGCCAGGGGCGGACGTACCGGCCGAGCCACGCGGTGAACCTCTCCCACCGGGACGGCTCGGGCTCGGGGTCGGGCCACAGGAGGACGACCTGGTGGACGTGCCGGACCTCCAGCGGCTGCGCAGCCGGGCCCGGCTGCGCGGGGATCGGCGGCGGCACCACGGGCGGCGGTGGCGGTGGAGGGGGCGGCGGGGTCCGCCAGGGCGGGACCTCCCCCGGCTCGGGGGCGCGGGCGGGCAGCGGGGCGCCGGCCGGGATGACCCGGGTCGGGGTGACGGCGCGGCGGGGCTCATCGTCGGACATGGGCGGGGGCTCCTGGTGGCCGAAGGGGCGGACACGACGGACGCGGAGGAGGTAGCGGACCCGCAGCTCGTCCGCGTCCGGACCGGTCATGAGGCGGGACGCTCGATGCGGCGCAGTGTCCGGGCGACGGTGTCCGCGGAGACGTGCCGTCCGTGGATCCGACGGACGTAGGACACGACCGCGTCCTTGTCCGTGACCCCGGACGCCAGGGCTGTCCGGACGGTGTCCGCGACGGTCTGTCCAGGTGGGGAAATCGGCCGGACCGAACGGACAGGACGAGGCCGTGACCTGCTGTGCTCGGTGTCCGTGCGGATGTCCGTCGTGTCCGCCAGGACAGTGCGGACGGTGTCCTCGTCCGTGTCGATCCCGGCGGCGGACAGGTGCGTGACGATGTCCTCCGGGCTGGCGCCGGGCACGGTGTCCGCCGCCGCGCGGACAGCGGAGCGGACAGTCGCGCGGCGCCGGTTGTCCGGGCGGGTGTCCGTGTCCGGCGCGGTCAGGGCGTGTCCGGTCTGGACGGGGTCGAGGAGGTCGAGACGGACACCGACGGCGCGGCGCAGGGTCTGCCAGGACCGGCCGGGGTACATCACCCAGCCGAGGACGGGGATGTGCGGGAGTCGCTCGGCGATCAGGCCGCGGGCTGCGCGCTGCTCGTCGCGGACGTCGCGGCGGTGGAGTTCGAAGAGCAGCTCCACGCCGGCGGACAGGGAGGCGAAGCCCGCGGCGGCCGGGGTGCCGCCGATGGTGTGGCCGTGGTTCCAGTTGAGGAGTCCGGCGACGGCGACGAAGGCGAGCAGGGCGAGGCGGGCGAGGCCGGCGGGGGTGCCGCGTTCGACGGCTCGTCGGGCGTAGGTGGCGCAGATGAGTCCGGCGGCGTCGAACATGACGGAGAGGGGCCAGGCGAGCCACTGGCTCATGCCCCAGTTGATGAGCTGGCCGGACAGGGACCAGGCGGCGGCAGCGAGGAGCATGCCGAGGACGAGGGCCCAGGCGGCGCGGATGGGGTTGGAGAGACGGCGGCCGTTGACGGCTCTTGACACGGTGCTCCTCCGGGAGCGGTGGTGTGGCCGGTCCCGCGCGGGGCGTTGCGGGGCCGGCCGGGCTGGGCGGGTCAGTGCAGGGCTCGGCCGAGGAGGTAGGCGCCGAGGATCAGCGGCCAGGCCATGGCGAGCAGGTAGAGGGCGCGCATCGGGTGCTCCTCAGCTCGTTCCGGGGCGGTACCAGCCGCCCTTGCGGTCCTGGGCGCGGTCGCGGTCCTCCCACGCCTGGCCCTGCCGGGCGGCCTTGGGCACGCTGCGACGGTGACCTGCGCGGCGCTGGCGGGCGGTGCGGTCGGTGGCAGACTCGCGGCCGGCGTACTGGGTGGCGGCGCGCTGCTGGTCGTTGCCGATGAGGCGGTCGAGGAAGCCCATCTCAGTGCTGCCTCGCTTCCTGCGCGGCGAGGGTCTGCCGGACGTCGGCCGCGGCGGCGTAGTCCTGCTGGCAGGCCTGGACGGTGGCGGGCTCGGCGAGGACCGCGTTGGGGCGCGGGGTCAGGTCAGGCTCGGAGTCGCGCTGCTGCTCGCTCATACGTCACCGCCGGCGGCGACGGTGCGGAGCTGGCGGGCGAAGTCGGTGCGGACGGTGGAGCCGGACACGGGGATCTCGGGGACCTGGTCGCGCAGGGCGCGGATGAGGACGGGGTCCATGGTGGTCGCCTGGATCAGGGCCTCGCGGCCGATCACCGTGATCGGTTCGGCGGGGCGCTGGGTCTCGAGGCGGCCGGCCATCTCCAGCAGCATCTGCCGGACCAGGCTGGCGGTGTGTGCTCGCCCGTACCGGGTGGGGGCCTGCGGTGGATCGGTGGGCTGGGTACGCTCCATGGCGGACCTGCTCTTTCGTCGCTGTGAGATCGGGTCCGCCCCTCGCCCCGGAGGTGCAACTCCACATGGGGCGGGGGGCTTTCCCGTTACCGAGCACGACCGTAGCGAGAAGTGTGGACAATGTCCACACTTCTTCGGGAGGATTACCCCATGCCCGACGCCCCCGAGCGGCAGGAGCCGGAGAGGGAGACGATGACGATCCCGAAGTTGGCCGAGAGAGTGGGGCGCAGCCGCACCCTGATTCACCGGCTTGCCACCACCCCAGCCGAGGGCTGGCCCGCGCCGGTCTTCAGGCCGGGGAGCAGCCGTCCCGAGTACGACGTCGAATGGTTCGATCGGTACTGGGCGCAGCGACAAGCGGGGATCCGGCAGGGGCGCCGCACCGACCTGGAGAAGACGACGGAGGAGTAGTCCAGCGTGCGGTCGGCGCGGCGGCAGACGACGCTGGGGCAATGAGCCCGCCGCCCGTGATCGTGTACCCGCCCGACGAGGCCGGCGGTCGGCGCGTCCGTGTGGACGGGACGATCCTGGGCCTGGCCTACTCGGTGCAGGATGTTGCGCGTTTCCTCCAGGAGGCCGGCCTGCAGGGCTGGGACGAGATGGACGTGGTCCGGTCCGGGCTGATCGAGTGGCGCGGCGGCGGGGCCGACGTCTGGACGCACTGACTTGGCGGGCGTACCGTCGGTGAACCACAGAGGGGGGCGCCCTCGACGGCCCGCCGCACCATCACGGAGCGGCGGGCCGCGTGCTGCCCATCCTGGTGACCGTAACGGAACGCAACGACGCCCCGTCACCGGCCGTTGTCGGTCGGGGTGACGGGGCGTCTGGCCTGCGTCGTCAGTGCGAGTTGTTCGGCACTGTGAGCCACGCGTACGCCTCGGCGAGGTTCTTCAACGCCTCAGCCTGGTTGCCGGGGTTCAGCTTGCCTGACTCCTTGGCAGCCTCCTTGATGTTAGTCAGCAGCGCCAGGGTTGCTTCCTGCTGCGCGCTCTGAAGCTCGTCGTTGAAGCTCATGGCCATCCTTCTGGTCGCGCCTGGTGGTGTCTGATGTAACGCCCGTGGCGCGGTGGGCGGTTCCCGGTCAGGTCTCCGTGGTGGGCTGCTCGGTGCCGTCGAGGGCAGCGGCTAGGCGCTCGTGCACGTGGCTGATCCCCGGGTAGTTGCGGCGGATCCACTTCGCCGCGCCGCGCACGCGCTCGATGGCGGCCTGCGCCTCGGCCAGTTCGGCGGTCGCGGTGCGCGCGGTGTTGGCGTCGCAGATCTCCGTGGCCACGTGCCGCGCGAGGAGCTGCGCCTCGTCGGGGGCGAGGACCACGCCGTTGTTCACGCGGTTGATGAGGACGCGCAGGCTGCGGCGGCGGGCGGTGCGCTGTGCGTCCTCGTCGGCGGCCGGGGCCGGGCGGGCCGCCTGCTGCGCCTCGTCCTGTCGCGCTCCGGCGGCGGGTGCCGGGTCGTGGGATTCGTCAGTGGCGCAGGCGACACAACCGGGTGGGCACGCGTTGGTCTGCGTCTCGGCGGCTGCCGTCTCGTCGGCCATGCGGCGCAGCTCCTGCTCGCCCTTGTGCAGGCCGGTCGCTGGAAGCCACTCGCGTTCCGCGGCGCGGAGTTCGGCGAGTCGGCCGGCGGCTTCGCGGAGGACGGCGGCCCGGTCGGCGGGGGGCTGCACGCCGTCGTCCTCGGCCGCCTCAATCACCGCGTACAGCTCGTACGTGCCGATCAGCTGCTGACGGTGGAGCCGGACCGCGTCGCGGATCTGCTCCAGGCGGTGTGCGGCGACGGAGAGTTCGGCGCGGGCGATGAGGTAGGCGCGGGCGAGGTCGACGGCCTGGCGGTCGCCGTCGGTCGGCTGGTGGTGCGGGTTGTTGCCGCATGCGGGTCCGGGCATGGATGGTGTCCGTTCGGTGGTGGGGGCAGGCGAGTCAGGCGGCGTCGGCCGAGAGCGCGGCGGCGGTGATCCGCGCGGCGAGCGTGAGTTCGTCCCGGGTGTACATGGACTCGCAGGTGGTGCAGTCGACGTACAGCTGGTGGTCGGTCTCGACGAGGGTGAGGGAGTCGCAACGCGGGCAGGGCTGCGGGACGGCGCGGCGGCGGGGCCGCAGCCGGGTGACGTCCCGGACCGTGCGCATCAGCTGGTGCAGCTCGTCGCGCATCTCGCCGGCCCACGGCCGGCGGGACGCCCACGCCAGGGCCTGCGGCTGGGCGAGCCAGGCAGCGAGGACCTGCGGGCCGCGTCCGGCCGGAGGCTTCCAGTTCCGTTCGTCGGCGACGAGCCGGACCCAGGGGATGAGCACCCCGGTGATCGGGAGCGGACCGTGCTGGTCCAGGTGCGCCTGCCCGTACGGGTCACGCACGTCGTCATCCCAGGCGGCAGGACCGAGCAAGTTGAGGACGTCGGGACGGCCGGGGAGCGGCGCGGTGCGGTGGACGGTGCGCCCGCCGGTGCTGGCGCCGCTGGTCTCGCGTTGCCGCGAGCCCTCCAGGACGATGATCTGCCGCGGGAGTTCGGCGGTCAGCCAGACGCCGATGAGGTGGACGCACGGCGTGCACAGGGTCTGCCCGGTCTCGTGCTCGTGGTCGCGGAGACTGCGGGTGCAGGTGGTCGCTCCGCAGGACGAGGCGTGGCGTGGGGCAGCGGTGGTCACCGGGTGTCTCCTTGCTGTGCTGGTGGTGCGGGATGGTGCTCGGTGGGCGGCGGCCACTCGACGCGGCCGCCTCCGTAGCCGCGGACCAGGTCCTCGAGGGACGGGGCCGTGACGATCCACTCGGGGGTCTCGATGGCGACGGCCTGGCCGTCGGCCGTGACCCAGCCGTCCAGCACCAGTCCGTGGAGCAGGTGGAGACGGAAGAGCCGGCCGATGGCCGGACTGCCGCTCACGTGCGCGGAGTCCGGGGCAGTTCGAGGTCGGCCACGAACTGGTCGTAGCGGCGCCGCTCGCGGTGGACGAACTCGGTGTCGTCGTCGGCCGGGGCGCGGCGCGGGCAGCGGGCGTACGGCGTGATGAGCGGGGCGGAGAGGCAGACCACGACCAGGACGAAGCCGAGCGTGACGCCGAGGATGGTGGTCCACCGGATCACGGTGTCGGCGAGGGCCACGGCGGCCGCGGCGGCGTCGAAGACGATCACGGCTGCTCCCGGCGGTCGCGGAGCGTGCCGATGAAGTGGGTGATGCCGGACGCGGCGAAGGCGATGCCGCCGAGGAAGAACGCGCCGATGCCACCGAGGACGTAGACGGCGGGGTCGTGGAGGAAGCGCATCAGGGGGTCCCTTCCTGCTGAGCGAGAGCTGTGTGGGTGCGGGGCCGGGAGAGGGCCCGGCCGACTGCGAAGCCGCTGATGGCCTCGGTCAGGACGGCCAGGTGCTCGGCCTGTTCCGCGGGCGTGCACGGGGTGATGTGCTCGGGCAGGGCCGGGGCCGGTGGGCGGGGTCCGGTGCGCCAAGCTGTGCCGGTGGAGTGGTCCTCGTCCGGTACCGCCGGCGTCGCGGTGGCGGTGGTCATCGGGTCCACCGCCAGGCGCCGGGCCGAACGGCGGCGCGGCGGCCTGGCCGCGAGGACCTCGGCGCGCGCGGCCGGGGCCGGGCGCAGGTCGCCGCGTGCGGCATCGCCTTCCACTCGGCGTGCTCCAGGGTCGGCCGCTCGGCGGTGAGCACCCGGACCTTGAGCGTGCCGGTGTGGTCGATGCAGGCGGCGAGATTGCCGGACGGATCCGGGTCGGCGTTCAGGGCCTGTCGCTTGCCGTTCACGGTGATGGCCCACCGGATGCGGGCGTGGCAGCCGGGGCATGAGGCGACGTCGTGGTCACTGGGCATGGGTCCTCCGGTCGGTACCGGTCTCGGGGTGCTGGTGGTCGTGCAGGAGCGGCAGGGTCCGGAGGTGGCCCCAGATGTGCAGGGCGGTCTCTGGGCCGTGCTCGGCGATGTCCGCTCGGATCTGGTCGTCGGACGCTGCGGTGCGCTGGCGGTAGGTGGCCTTGGGCGGCAGCGGCCGGACGCCGGACGGCGGGGCGTCGGCGGCCGCCGCGGTGCGGGCGGTGCGCTCGGCGCGCAGCTGCTGCAGGCGGACCTCGAGGGCGCGGGCCTCCCGCCACCAGGCGCGCTCGGACTCTCGTCGGCTGGCGCAGGTGCGGCAGGGCTGACCGGTGGGCCACTGGGTGCCCTCCTCGCAGTCCGGCATCTCACAGCCCCGGTGCGGGATGCCGACGGCCAGGAGCCAGGCGCCGAAGTCGCGGATGTCCGCGCGCATCGTGCGCCGGTAGCGGTCGGCGATCCGGGCGGCCATGCGCTCGGGGCTGATGCCGGTGTCGAGCTGGTGGCCGATCTCGCGGGCGATTCGGCGCAGCACGTAGCGGCGGATGTCCGCGAGTTCGTGGCGGACCGGGGCCAGCGCGGTGTGGATGCGCTCGGTCCAGCGCAGCTCGGGCCCGGCGTAGCCGCCGAGGTTGGCGGTTGAGGGCTGGTGGCTGGGTGAGGAGTCGGGGCGGTTGCCGCGCGCAGCGCGAGAGGCGCCCGGCCGGAACGTGTCCGGCAGCGTGGAGTTATCCACAGGGGCCGCGACCCACTTACGGTCACTTCGCCTACGGCGGGAACCCCCGACTACCTGCGTTTTCTCTCGTCGGTCAGTGAGGTGGTCTTCCTTAGACGCGAGGGAACCGTCATGATCGTCCGCGCCCGATCCGTCATTGATGACCGGTGTCTCGCCCTCCCACAGCGGGAGCTGTCCGGGCACCTGGTCCTCGAGGACCGCCGCGCTCGGCGCGGGTGCCGCGGCGGCGGCCGGCGCCGGGACGCTGTGCAGCGGGCGGCGGCGGGTCTCGTAGGCATGGCGGCCCTGCTCGCCCTCGCGGCGGCGGACGGTCAGCCAGCCGGTGGCGTCCAGCTGGTCGATCAGGCGGCGGGCCTGGCGCTCGCCGAGGTGCTGGCCGGCGTGCTTGCCGGTGTGGTGGTGGAGCATCTCGCCCAGCTCGGCCGCGGTCACCGGGATCTGCAGCGCGGTGGCGTAGGCGAGGACCGCGTACACACGCAGGAGCCGCGGGGGCAGGGCCTCGGCGGCGCGCACGGGTATGAGCACCCACTTCTCGCCGGGGGCGAGGGGGCGGGTGACGCGGTGGGCGGAGTCGCCGGTGCCGCCGCGCTTGGTGCGGCGGGTGGTGGGCAGTTCGACCAGGCCGTCGACCGGGTCGGGGTGGCGCAGCGGGCGGAGCCCTCGCTCCACCGACGACTTGGACATGCCGAGGTAGGTGGCGAGCGTGGCGACGCGGGCGGTGCAGCCCTCCGGGCGGAGGGCGAGTGCTGCCACCTTGACGTAGGTGCTCAGGGCCGCATCGGGGTACTGAGCACCTACGACCAGGCGCAGGGGCACGCGGATGGCGGTGTCGCCGCCGCGCGGGCGCGCCCCGGCAGCCGCGGGCTGCGGCTGGGGGTGCGGTGCAGCCTGGTCGGCTGCGTGCGCGGCGGCGGACATCACGGGTTCCTTCGGGGTGTTGGGGCGGGGCGCTCAGGCGGCGGGTGTGCTGCGGCAGGTGTGCTCGAGGCCGTGCGTGCGCACGGAGGCCTCGCAGCAGGCGCCCTTGGTCGCCTGGTCTTGAGCAGCACGGGCGGTCAGGAGGCGAGCTGCGTCCTTCCTGGCCGCCGACATCTCCTCCAGGAACTCGTCGACCGCGGCCTGGCCCTCGCAGGCTTCGAGGTACGCGAGCGCCGAGCCGAACAGGGCCGAGGCGGCGCAGGTCGGGATGAGGAACGCGATGTCCTCGCTGGAGTCGGCGAGGTCGCTGAAGAGGTGGAAGGAGACGCTCGGTCGGTCGTGGCTGCACCGGTGGTTGGCGTTGATTCCGGCGCCGCCCCCGGTCACGGGGAAGACGCGGCTGGGGGTGGTGAACCTCTGCTCCATGTCTGGGCCTGTCTGTTGGGCGCCGGGCGGGCGCGGCGTCGTCAGCACCCGCCCGGCGGGTCGGTGGCGTGTGGGCGGTCAGCGGGCGTAGCCGTCGCTGACCCGGCCGCGCGGGTGGGAACGGATCTCCTGCAGCGCCGCGGCGGGGATGGCCAGGTCGTAGGCGGTCCGGCCCGCGCGCGGTCCCTCCTGCAGGCGGCGCAGGCGGAGCCAGCCGCGGCTGTGCAGGGTGGCCAGGGCGACGTCGATCTGGGCAGGGGCCAGGCCGGTGGCGGCGGCGAGCATCTCGGTGGTCGGCTGGAGGCTGGGGCTGAGGCGACCGGTGGCGTGGCTGGCCCGCCACATCAGGTCATGGCCGACCAGGCGGGCGTGGGCGGGCATGCCGCTGTGCCGCAGGCCGATGAGGTAGTACTTCCGGAAGTGCTCGGCCTTGGTCAGCTTGCCGGGGGCGATGGCCTCCTCGGCGGTCAGCGATCGCGGCCGGGGCGCCGCAGGAGCGGACGGCCGGGGGTCGGGCTGCGCGCGCACGGCACGCGCTGCGACCGGGGTGGGCGCGAGGGGCTGGCGGTGGGCGAGGTCGCCGGGGGTGGGGATCCGGGAGGGAGCGGGTGCGGTCATGGCGTGTCCTGTTCGTGCTCGGTGCCGGTGGGAGCGGCGGGGTCGGACTCGGGTTCGGGGGGCGGCTGCCGGTGAACCGGCCAGCCCGGGCCCGGCGGGGGTTCGGGTCGGCCGGACATGGCGTTCGGGGTGTGCAGGGCGCACCGGTAGCCGCAGGGGTAGAGGCGGGAGCCGGGCGCGTGCTCGGCGGCCCGGACTCCGCACAGGCCTGCTGCGCCGGGGCGCCGCTCGTCGGTGCTCACTCCCGCGTGGCCCGCATGTTCAGCGCGAAGTGCAGGGCGGACTCGGCCTGGACGCCGTACGCGTAGGCGGCGTCGGCGGTGCCGGCGGCGATGTCGAGGGCCTCGTGCATCGCGGTGGCCTCGTGGTCGGCGACGTACTCCTGGGAGCCGATGCCCTCGGCCTCGAACCCGGCGACCAGGCACCGCTCGTACCGGCGGCGGGCCGCCTCCAGTCCGCTCGCCTTGGCGTACCGGTCGAGCTGCAGGGTGGGCATGGTGTCGGCGAGGACGTAGTGGCTGCCGTCCGAGGCGACCCGCAGTTCGACGTGCGCGGGCTGCTGTCCGGCGAGGACCTGCCGTACGGCCCAGTTGGCACCGTGGGCGTAGGCGCGGGCCGCCTCCTCGTACAGGCGCTGCAGCTGGAAGCCGTGGTCCAGCAGGGCTTTACTGATCCGGCTGAGGGCGGCCAGGTGCGGCTCCTGCTCGGCGGTGTAGCCGGACGCGCGGCGCTGCACCTTGCCGTCGTGGAGGCGGATGCGGTCGAGGTCGAAGTGGCCCTTGGCGAGGGCGGCGGCCTGGCTGGCGGACTGGCACTCGCGCGCGGCGACACCGAGGGCGAACACGCTGTCCTCCAAGGAGGTGTTCCAGGGCTGGGTCATGACTCTCCGTTCGGGAGCAGATCGGTGGCGGGCGGCGGATCACTGTCCGGGGCCCGGCTCGGCGCGTTGAGGCCGAGGGCCTCGCACAGGTCGTGCAGGTCTTCTCGGCTGAGGGCGTGGCGGAGCACGGCCCGGGAGGCGAGGACCCGTTGCTCTCGGGTCACCTCGCGGTCCGTGGGGAGCAGGTGGTCGCTGCCGCGGCTGAAGTTCATCGGGTCACGTCCGTGTGGGTGTGCCGCTCCCACAGGGCGGCGAGCCCGTCGATCGGCCGGTTCGGAGGGACGATGCCGAGACGCTGGCCGCACTGGCAGGAGCCGTGCAGCTCGCAGTCGCCGTACTCCACGACCAGGGCGTGCCCGCCCGCCAGCGTCTCCGGGAACTCGAGGTCGGGCGGGTCGGCGTGGGGCTCGCGGAATGCCCGGGCCAGCAGCTCGGCGGCGTCCGCCGGGCCGTGACCGGCGGACGCCAGCGCGGCGAGGACCTGGGCGCGTGCAGTGGACTCGCCCGCCGGCCGTCGGCCGCGGGTGTCCTTCTGCTCCTGCCTGACCAGGGCGGTCTCGATCGCCTCGGCGAGCTGCGGCACGGTCGCCGTCCATGCCGCGACCGTCGTGCCCGGGCCGAGCCCCTGCACCAGGCGCTCGCGCAGCTCGTGCCCGAGGACCGGCCGCTTGAGGACCGGGCGGCGCAGCACCGCGGCGATCGTGTCCGTACGGGAGGTCACCGGTCGCCACCGTCCTGCGGGCGGCCGATACCGCGGATCTCGGCACGCGCGCGGCCGATCGCGGCGCAGCGGCCGGCGCAGTACCAGCGGGCGGGCTCGCCCGTACCAGGCACCTCGACGCGGACCATCCCGCGGCTGGGCCGAGGGACGGCGGCGAGGATGCCGCAGCCGTCGACGGCGCAGGTCTCCACCGCGGGCCTGTCGGCGGCCGGGCGGCTGGCGCCGACCTTGCCGCCATTCCACGCCTGCCGGGCCCGCTTCTGTCCCTCGCTCGTCTCGGGAAGGCTCGGGCGCTGGGCACGGGCCGGCATCAGCCCTCACCGCCTGCGTGCGCTGCGCGCCAGGCCGTGGCCTCGTCGTCCGACAAGGTGCGGGAGCCGTACACCTCGACCTCGACGCCGTCGATCTCGACCGTGCAGTGGCCGTGCTCGAACACGTAGGCGGTGGTGTCGCTGGTCTTCAGGAGCAGTTCCGCGCCGAGGGCTGCGGCCCAGGCACAGGCGCCGTCCAGGTCATCCGCGTACAGCTCCATGCCGACCGTCACAGACGGGCCGTCGTAGGAGTCGGCCCTGCTGAAGACGTGCCAGGCGGTGCGGCTCACCGTCAGGTCGGGGTACTCGGCCACCAGGCGCCGGGCGACCTGCCCGGCACGGAACATCGCGGCCTCGAGTGCCACGAGCGCGGCCAGCGGATCGATGGCGGCCATCAGACGCTCACCACCAGCAGACGCTGCGCGCGGTCGGCGGCGGTGCTGATCCATGCGGCGGCGGTGGCCACGTCGTCCAGGCCGTTGGAGCTGTGGCGCCAGCGCAGGGTGGAAACCTGGTGAGCACCGTGCTCGTCGGGCACCGCCGCGGCGATCCACCGCTGCCGCTGGAGCGAGTCGTGGTAGCCGGTGATGATCCCGTACAGGGTGGCGCGGGTGAGGGCGGCCGGCTGCTGGGTGACGAGGTACTGGTGCGGGGCGCCGCCGGGGATGGCGGGGCGCCCGGGCCACAGCCACACGTCGCCCGCGCGGGTGGGGGCCTGGCCCCAGCCGGTGAGGGAGGTGTGGGTGCAGGCCTCGCTCAGGCCCTCACCGGAGATGATGCGGACGGTGTCACAGTCCCGGCACAGCAGCCGCAGCTGCACCCGGGCGAACGTGTCGGCGTGCTCGCACGCCGGGTCGGTGCAGGTGTGGGCGTCGGTGGCGCTGGTACCGGCCGGGCGGACGCCGGTGGTACGGCGCAGCTCCGCGGTGTCCCACGTCGGGTTGGGGCAGGTGGCGGTGTGGGTGAGCGGGTCCCACCCGAAGTAGGTTTCGGTGATCAGGTCCACGATGTGTCCTTGCGGTGACGGGCGCGGTCGGACTGCACGGTGGTGATGGGCGCGGTCTCGTCCGGCTCGGCGGGCTGTGCGTGCTGGGTGGGGGTGGGGGCCTTGCCCGCCGCTGGGGGCCGGTGCTCGTCCAGCAGGTACTTCACGACGAGGGCGGCCAGGAGGTAGGCGCCGGCGGCGGCGAGGATGACGCCCCACAGGACGTGCGGGTCGCTGGTGGTCACCGCGGTGTCGGCTGGGCGAGTAGGCCCACGAGCCGGGCGGCGGGCGCGTCGGTGAGCAGCTCCGGGACACCGTCGCCGCAGAGCTGGACCGCGACGTCGCCGACGGTGCCGACCGCGTAGGCGGCGGTCCCCTGCAGGGCCACGGCCTCGGTGGCGACGCCGAGCTTGTCGAGCCACCAGCGCCAGGCGGCGAGGGACTGCGGGCGCACGGTCAGCCCGACGTACGTGGCGGTGGGGACGTCAGTGGCGATGACGTCCGGCTGCCGCTCGCGGAACTCGGCGGCCAGGGTGGCGGCGGGCGAGTCGAGGTCTACGTCGGGGCCGAGGCGGCAGATGCATCCGGCGTGCTCGGTGACGACGACGTCGGCGAGGACGGACGGGGTGGCGACCGCGTACGTGACGGGCACGGTCTCGGTGATCTCGGCGGCCTGCTCGGCGAGGATCGCGCGGACGGCCGGGGTCAGCTCGACGGCCAGGCGCTCGATGTGCTCGGCCGACAGCGGCAGGTCGAGGACCTGGGCGGCCAGCTCGATCCGGGAGTGCAACTGATGCTGGAGCGGGGCCCGGCTCACAGCATGGCTCCCGAAGCAGCGGCGTTCGCGACGGCGATGACGTCCGGCATGAGGGCCGCGGGGCTGGTGCCGTCGGTGGGGATCGGCGGCGTCGGTGCGCTGGTGTCGGTGTGGTGCAGAAGCTGGTCGGCGTCGGCCCGCGTGGTCAGAGCACGGGCGATCAGCGGGATGCCGTCGAGGACGGTGTGCAGCTCGATCCAGGTGGTGACGCCGTCACGGGCGGTGTCGCGGGTGACCTCGGCGTCGGCGATACCGGCGACCTCGAGGACGCCGCGGCCGGCGGCGAGTCCGGTACCGAAGTGCAGGCGAATCCCATACACGCCGACGCTGCCCAGTTCGCGGCGGGTCTCGACGGTGTCGGGCAGCGCCTGCATGCGGTCGACGAGCTGGTCGGCCGCGGTCTTCGCGTGTTGGTAGGCGGCGCGGTCCGCGCTCAGCGGGGTGGCCTGGGTAGCCTGGTCCACGTGATCCTCATTTCAGAGTGGTGATGTGAGGTGACGTCTCGAGCGGGGTCGTACGGACGGGCAGGTCCGGGCGGCCCCGCGTCGGTCAGGAGGCAGCGGCCAACGGAGCCCGGCGGGCGGAGGCCGGGCGGCGGCGCGGGATACGGCGCCCCTTGCGCGGGTCGCCGGCGCGCCGCGCCTCGTAGATCGCGGCGCGGTCCTCGCGGTTGGTGATGATGCGTCGGCCGCTGTAGCCGTGAAGGTCGCGGTGTTCCTTGAGGAACCTGCGGAGCCAAGAGACCGAGCACGCGAGGACGTAGGCCGTCTCCTGCACGGTCATGTAGTCCTGCTCCGGGTCCTGCGGGGGCACCGGGACGCCGTACTGCTCGTAGGCCTTGGTGGCCATGTCATGTCCTTTCGGGTGGGTCCTCGATGCGGTGAGGAGACGTGCGTCGGAGGCGTGCGTCGGTCGCGTTCAGGGCCTCGCGGAGACGCAGGTACGGCCGGGGCGACATGTGGCTGCGGGTGCCGTTCTCGAGATGGGCGACGTAGCGATGGCTGATACCTGCCTGTCTGGCCAGCTCCCTGCGTGTGAGCCCCGCTTGCATGCGCTCCTCGCGGATCGCGTCCCCGTCGACCTCGAAGGTCGGGGGCTGGTGCATACCGCAAAGCTAGCCCTAGTTAGCCTCGCTTGTCTAGCTCTAGTTAGCTTCAGATAGCCGGATCTGTTCACGAGCGAGCGCTGCAATTAGCCTTAGTTAGCCTTACCTCGGTAAGAACTGGCCGTTTACCTAGTTGGAACTAGCTGGACCTGGCTGGAACTGCCAAGATGTCGACATGGCAACTCCCGATCTCGACCGCCTCGCGGCGCGCGTCAAGGCGCACCGCCTAGAGCTGTATCCCTCGCGGCTTGCAGCGGCGCGGGCGGCAGGGATCTCCAAGGACACCTGGCAGCGCGTCGAAGAAGGCGAGTCTGTACGCGAGGCCACCTACGCCAAGATCGACAAGGCGCTGGGATGGGTAGTCGGCACGTGCGTCGCCGTCATGAACGGGCGTGAGCCCGTCCTGGCCGGCGCCGACGCCGGCGGGGATGGCTCGCCGATGGGTGGGGCACTGTCGGGCAGCGCCCCGAGTGCCGAGCAGCTACGCCGGGCGGCCTTCGAGGCCGCTCGCGCGAAGCTGCCGAACGCACCGATCGGCGCCATCGACGAGTTCAGTGAGGAACTGGTGGAGATCCTGCGGAGGGCTGGATCTGTGGCAGACGGCTCCTGAACTGCGGCGTCACTCCGTACAACCATTCCGCCGAGACCGAATCGTAACTTCCGTAGCCCAGTGAACCGTCAACAAACTGTGGCCGACCGCGTGTTCGACGTGTAACGCTGTGCATTCACCCGGGGAGGTTCCCAGAAGCGACAAGAGGGGGACCGGTGAGTAATGCCATCTATCTGGATCTTGGGCCGCGCATCCTCGGATACCCGGCCCAAATCGCCGGAGAGACGGTGTGTGTCCTGTCCTCCAGAACGGCCCACGACAGCGCGGACAACGAGCGCATCAGGCAGTTCATGAAGGCACAGGGCCGTGACTGCGCGAGCTGCGGCGGCTGCCCGGCGGGGCAGGCCTCGTAGACGAGGCAGTCACGACGGAGGTGGCGGCGGTAGGGGTACCCGCCGGCGCTTCCGACTGGACATCCCCAGGGGGGACTCATGCCGTGGATTGAGCGGCGCGGCAACAGCATCCGGGTGCGCTGGGACACCGGCCGCACGGATCCCGAGACCGGGCGGAAGCTCTTCGACGGGAAGTCGAGGATCGACTGGACTGAGGACGAGGCGTACGAGTACGGCCTCGACCGGGAGTCCGATGTCCGCAACGGCCGGTACATCGCCCGCTCCGACGGGCGCATGCTCTTCAAGAAGTGGGCCGAACTCTGGCTGGCCGCCCAGGACCTGGACCCCACGACCATCCAGACGTACCGCAAGCGACTGCGCGCCCAGCTGCTGCCACAGTGGGGCGAGACCTACGTCAACGAGATCACGACGCTGGCCTACCAGGTGTGGATGCAGCGGCTGAAGCGGGAGCGCTCCGCGAACTACGCCCGGGACATCCGGATCCTGTTCTCCATGATCATGGATGACGCGGTCAGCCATCAGCCGCCGCTCATCAACGTCTCGCCCATCCCGAAGGAGAACCGGCGCCGCGGCCGGTACGTGCGTCCCGAGCGCGAGAAGAAGGTGCAGGTTCCCACTCGCGACCTGCACCAGCTGGCGGAGAACGCCCGGGCCGTCTGGGGCTTCACGGGCTACGTGTTCCAGATGACCAAGGCCTACACCGGCATGCGGCTCGGGGAGATGTTCGGGCTGCGCCGCGAGTACATGGGCGGCAACTGGCCGGCGTCCGAGGCGGACGAGGAACTGCGTGAGGAAGCGACAGACCGGTACTGCGGTGACGACCCCCTGCCGGTGATGCGCGTGCAGTGGCAGTACAAGTACGTCAAGGATCCGGACCGGCCGGACGAGAAGGGCGTGCCCACGCTCGCGCTGCCGAAGTACGGCAGCGTGAGGACTCTGGTGATCCCGCCTTTCCTCGCGGCCCTCCACGAGCAGTTGCTGGCCTCTCACGATTCCGAGTGGGCATTCCCCACCCCGGCCGGCGGATCGCTGCTGACGACCGACTTCCACACCTACTACTGGAAGCCGGTCCGCGATGGGTTCGACGAGCGGACGGGCCGCTACGCTCGGCCGAAGCTGGCCGCTGTGCCGTCCTTCCAGAGCAAGCGAATTCACCTGATCCGGCACGCCCACGGCCCGCACCTGGAGGAGGATGGCGTGCCGGACGTGGCGATCGAAGAGCGGCTCGGCCACATCATCCAGGGCGTCCGCGGCGTCTACCGTTCGGTGACACCGAAGATGGAACGGCAGATCGTTGAGGTGCTGCAACGGCGGTACGAGGAGGAGGCGGGCCGACGGTGAGCACCGTGACAGTGGGCTGGCCGAGGCTAACTCCCATTCCTCTCCCATCGGGTGTGGGAGAATCGCCATCTGTGCAGGTCATCGCCTTAGTGGTTCGAACTACGGCGGTATCCACTGCATCACCCAGCAGCAGCCGAAG